>CAXHHS010000054.1:0-15855 GCA_964015645.1 uncultured bacterium | reverse complement strand
GGCAATCAGTAAAATGATCCCAACCGCCCCAAACAGCAGCCAGAGATAGGGACTGACGTCTCCCCGGTACATCTCCTCTAATGGCCGAATCTCAAAACGCAACTCAAAGTTGCTATCAGCAAACTCGCTGGCCAAGCGCTCGCTCAACCCCTGAAGTGCTTCGTTCGCCTCCTGATAGTCGACGCCGCTTCTCAAACGGCCCACTGCTTGATACCAGCGATTGCTGCGTTTCGTATCATCCAAATCATAATAAGCAATGGAGCGGAAAAGGGTTGCGTGAAATGGGAAGTGGATATCAGGCGGTAACACGCCAAATATCCGGTAGCCGTCATATCCATCGAGCTTGACCATTTGATCCAGCACTTCGGAATTTCCCTGGTAGCGGTTCTGCCACAATTTATGGGTCAGCACGATGCTATGATTCCGCTGACGGTCAAATTCCTGCGGCCAAATACCGCCCATCGCAATATCAACTCCCAGCACCTCAAACAAATTGCTGGAGCACAACGTTGCCGGCAACTCATCCGGCTGCTGCCCGTCGCCGCTGATGTTATACGCGGAGTTTGAGCCGTAAACTGCAATATCCTCGAAGACGCTCGTTTCTTCTAAAATATCGGTGACATCTCTCAGCGATAGATTCCCTGCCTCATCCGCGCGCCGGGTCTCCAGAATTACCAGCTCATCCGGCTTTTCATAGGGCAGCGGACGCAATAGCAACGCATTGACAAAACTAAAAATTGCGGCGTTTGCACCAATGCCTAATGCCAGGGTTAACAGGATAACCAAAGTTATCACCGGGCGTTTCAATAATATTCTGAGGGCAAAACGAAGGTCTTTAAAAATTAAATCCATAATATCATCCCAATTTTTTTGTTGGTTTGATTCTCCTGTTGGCGATGTAAACCGTTTATAAAGCATATGAACTGGAGAATTTCAAACATTAATAGCGAGCACCAGCAACGGCATTAGGAAGCGCACTGATGACGGCCTTTTTTAAGTCTCCAGCCTTATGTAGAAAATTTTGAAGAAAAGAATTTCAGATATGATAAAATGCAGGAGGGCCGCGGGTAAATTGGGGATGAAAGGGGGTAATTGGGGTAGGGTGGTTAGCGGGAATTGCACAGGGCAATACCAGTGGGGAATACCAAAATGCAGGCAGGGAAATGCCAGGATGCATATTGCTGAAATGGCAGGCAGCACACCAACCAATTTGCAAATGGTAATCGGCCTGCGAAAGAGAAATAAATTCAGAATTTTCCGAATCAACTTCAGAAGCACCTAAAGAATGGTTATGATACAAACCAACAGTAACCGAAAGCGGCAGGTAGACCGCCAGGATACCAATGGTAATTATTCTTTTAAAGTGTCTTCTAATCATTTTGCAGTAATCAGTTAACATTAACGGCTTGTTGGCAAACTTTGCAGGATTTACACAAGCGCAGGTTGAGCCAGTGGGCAGCAACAATTATGGGCACCCCCAGGGGCAGCACAATCCCCTCATATTCATGGTTAACCAGGAACTTGCTGGCAACAATAACGCCGGTGCCCAGGACCAAAAAATAAATAGGTAATAACTTTTTATGAAAGTTCCGGTAGCCTCGGGTCAGCGCAAATAGACCTACTGCCAACGCAATGAAGATCATTCCATTTTCAAATACTGGGCTCCAGATTACCCCCAGGCCTAACGCCGTTGCCAACGGCAGTAATACCGGTGCAAGGGCGCAATGAACAGCGCAAAGCATCGAGGCGGACATTCCCACTTTGTCAAGCAAGAGTTGACGTTCATTATTGGTGATAACATTTTCCAATTTAGTTTTCCTTATTGCTATTATTAAAATGGCGCGGGATACCGATTAGGGAAGTATCCCGCGCCGGTTTTGAGGAGAGCCTCAAGAATTAATTGATTGTCACCGGGAGTTGAATATCCACATCAATTTCATCGGTGATATTTGTACCGGTTTTGGTAACTTCATCATAATGATAAAGCTTTACGTCCAGGGTACCGGTTTGGCCGGATGTGCCGGCATTCACCGTAACTGTGTAAGATAACCCAATCGGCAGCCCATTCCCATCCTGGTCGGTAATATTAACCGTAACACTATTCGCAATTCCGCCCATGGGTGTATAATAGAATTGGTGCTCGTCATCTTCGTCTTCAATTTCTTCCGTGACATTTTCTGCGGGACTTTCTTGTTCGTTTAAAAGTGTAATGCTGCCATCATACGTTGCACCGGCATTTAATGTCATAGAGCCGATGGTTGGTGCATTGCCACCATCGCCATCCAAGTCTTGCCATTGTGCTATAACCTGGTTGCCGCCACCTTGTGGCGTCAGGGTGAGAGTAACGGTAGTTATCACTTCTTCATCCCCGGGGCCATCCGGTGGTTGAGTGGGATCATCTTCGCTGCAACCGGCAAAAATGAGCAAAGATGCTGTTAAAATTGCAAATAACCATTTGGATGTGTCATTCAATAAATTAAACATGAGTACTGCTCCTTTAGTATAATGATACATGAATTAATTGAGTTAAAACAATTGATCAAATTCGTGTTTATTCAAACATTGGTAAATACAAAACCTTGTACATAAGCTGTCTCAGTTTATCTTTCCGAAGATGCTCAATACGTTCGATTTTAATTAGTATTGTAAATCGAGTATTGAGTATCGCTGTGGAAATGCAATACCGTAACCAGTGTTTGAATCAAAAACCGGCAATTACCCAGTTTTGTTAAAAAAGGGGATAGAATATTTAGGTGAGCTGAAAGGGGGGAGCGCGATTGGAAAAATATTGAGTAATAAACGAATAAAATGCTTCGCTATTTGAATTAGCAAGTACGGAAATTTGTGGATATTTATCGAAAAATTGTCCTGCAAATCCGTCTGCAATATATATTGACGAATATAGACAAGCGATGCAATCGAAAAAAAAGTCTGTGCCGATCTGCGCTTCATCATCGGAACTATGATATGCTTCTGCCGTATCAAACCGGGAAGATAGATCACCATGCTGGTGAAAAAACTCCATAGAAAGCGATACAAAAACGAGTGCCGCACACAACAATCCTGCAATTACTTTACACCATAGTTTGTTCATAACAGTTCTCCAAACAAAATTGAATCGAAATAATTCAACAACTCAACAATTCAAAACTACTTAAAATCCCCAAACGGAACCTGTAACCGCAACACCACATTCCGTCCCGGGTCGTCGATAAAATAACGAAAGCGGCTGAGGTAATCGCGATAAGCAGTATCAAACAAATTGGCGATGCTCAAACTCATCGTTAATGGAACGGAACCGATCTTTATTTGGCTGTTGTAATCGATATTAAACAGCGTATAGCCTGGCGGCGGTTCGGTAAAATCGCCCTCCGGAAAGCGATCCTGTCGCCGGACAAAGTTAGCGGAAATCTCCAGGCGGGCGTTTTCGAATAATCCCAGCGAGGGCATGGGAAATTCGTTCATCAAGCGAAAGCGATCTGCCGGCATAAAAATCAACGGCTCATCCGTTTGGCGATTGTCGCCGCGAACGATTGTCGCCGAAGCACCGATTTTATAAAACGAAGTTAACCGGTATTCGAATTTTCCATCGATGCCACGTAAAACCGCGTCGGTTTGCCGGTAAGAGAAGGCCGGAAACGCCCCGCGAACGGTTAAAATACCGCCCGCTTCCGGGAACAGGTAGATATAATCGTCAATAAAATTGTTGTAAACGCTGAATTGCAATTCACCATTAGCGCCATGGTAATGAACGGTAGCATCGACATTGAGGCTTTTTTCGGTTACAAAATCAGGATTCCCTTTTTCATATTGAGCGGTTCCGTGATGAACGCCATCGCTGTATAATTCGTTCACATTCGGCGGCCGCCAGGCAGTGCCAATATTGGTTCCGATGGACCAGGCATCGGAAAGCTGGTACACCAAACCGCCAACTCCGGAAACATTGGTGTATTCATGCACCCGTTCCACGATATTTTTTGTTGATTCGGGAAATACTTTTAACCAGCGGTAATCAAACCGGGTGCCAGCGTTCACAGTAAGTGCGCCTTTGCTCCAATTTTCGATCCAATAGCCCCCAAAACTGTATGCGCGAAAGTTGGGAATCAAAAAACCGGTGCTGCGGCGGGCATTGCCCTGCCGCGTTCCGCTAAGCCCGATTTTTCCGAAAATATTGCTGATGGGATTATGTTTAAAGCTGGCATCAAGACTGTAGGTTGTCAATACCATATCAAAACCGGGGCGCGTTGGTGGTTCGGAAGAAAACGGGCGATGGGCATCAAACTCCCGGCGGTGATTGCGCTGCCAGCCGTATTGAATTTCGAAGGAACCGGCTTGCGGCAATTCATAATGGCTGTGAATGGAGAGCAATTGGTGGGTAACTTCTTGCCTGGGCGGGCCGATGCTGTATGTAAAATCAGCATCGATTAACGGGCGGCCACGCGCGATAGTGTTCTCCAAATCCGTTAAGCTGCTGATGTGAGAATCGCGGTAAATTCCCAATTCGGTATCAAAATAACTGTAGTTGAGATCAATGCCGAAATATTCCTTATTATACCCGATGCCGCCGGACCAATCGCGTTCTTCAAAAGCGGAGTTTCGGATGATAAAATCCGGCGTTTGCGAATCCCCGGCTTTGCGGAAACTGCCCTGCAAGCGCCAGCCCAGCCCCGGAATTGGGCCATAACCGCCTTCCAGCAACAAAGAAGCCGCCCCCTGGCGGTTATTGGAAAAAAGGTTTCCGCTAAGCTTACCACCGATTCCCGGTGTTCGCCGCAACTCCCGCGGTTCCAGGCGAATAACGCCGCCGATGGCATTTGAGCCATATTCTACCCCGGCAGCGCCTCGCAAAATCTCGATCCGCTCTGGGGCAAAGGGGTCAATTTCCGGGGCCTGCTCCCCGCCCCACTGCTGGCCTTCCTGGGTGACGCCGGTATTTACGATTAAAATGCGATCGCTGTGCAAACCACGAATGACTGGCTTAGAAATCGATGGCCCGGTTTGGAGTACCGTAACACCGGGAACATTTTTCAGCATCTCCCCCAGGGTTTGGCCGCGCGTTGCCAGCAGTGTGGGTTGGTCGAGGACGGTAAGCGATTGCGGGATTTCCAGCGCTTTATTGCGCTGATCGGTTACATCTACGCCTTGCAACTCAATAGGGTTTTCTTTCAAAAAAAAGGTGATTTCGAAATCTTCGGAAATATCTATCGAACGATTGATTTCATGGTATCCTAACAGTTGGCAATTGAGATGGTATTTGCCGGATTTGAAAATTTCTAATTCGAATTCGCCATTTTTATCGGCTTCAGTTCCGATTTGAAGATCAGGAATAGAAATAAGCGCCCCGGTTAACGGCGTTCCGCTATCTTTATCCAGCACTTTGCCGGTCAATTTAATTTTGCTGGGGGTTTCTTCAGCATCCTTTGCAAAACCGTTTTGGATAACGGCGAAGGTTGTTATCCAAAACGCTAACAAGGATAAGCAGAGAAACCGAAATCTATATGTATTCGGTATTCGGTTCATTTTTCTAACTGCCTGTAAAAGTGATGCTTAAAGCATGTAGTATTTGTCTGCATGCTCGCTTACGCAAATCTGCCGATACTCTTGTGTGATCATATTTCGAGTTCTGGTGAGCGCTATAAAATAGCCTGGCAGTATTGTTAAGAGAAACGGGATTCTCTCAGGCGAAAGCAAAAATTTAGTTTAAATGGGGAAATGCTTAGGAGGTGGGAGGCGCTTTATTAACGAATAAATAGCCTTCAAAGATGGAAAATTCGCATGTTTCGGAAGAAAAAAATTTACCGGCAGGTTGGGTGTGCGGTGTATGAAACGAAATGATTTGCGCAGCCTGGCAACAGTGAAGATTCGCTTCCACGATGTTTGCCAAACACTCCACCGGTTCTTTGACGGAGCCGTGATGCTGGTGCAAAAACGGCAGGCCAACAGCAATCGCGATTAACAAACCGGCAGTGAGTATTAAAGCTATTTTAGATATCGTGCGCATTTTCATTTCTTTTTTGCTTCGAGTTTAATACTCCAAGCATTCATAAAGGTTTCCTGGCTTATAAAACTGCAAGATTTTTGTAATTCGTAAAGCAAAAAAATAGTCAGGATTATTTTTATCTTTTGCAAACGATATTTGCAGCGTAATTCATCTACTTCAGGTTTTCCGGATTCAACCCTTTCAACTCATCTAAAACAAACGCTCCATCTTTGCGGATTAATTTTCCATCAAAATAAATTTCTCCGCCACCGAGGTCCGGGGTTTGGCGCATTACCATATCCCAATGGACTTTGGATTTATTGCCATTGTCAGCAATTTCGTAAGCCTGACCGGGGGTAAAGTGGAAGGAGCCGGTGATTTTTTCATCGAATAAAATATCCAGCATCGGTTTTTTTACATAGGGATTAAACCCGATGGCAAATTCGCCAACGTAGCGTGCGCCTTCATCAGTATCCAAAATTTCGTTGAGTTTTTCGGTTTTGTCGGCCTTTGCTTCGATAATTTTTCCGGCTTCGAAGCGTAAAAAAATGTCAGAGAAAGTAGTTCCCTGGTAAATGGTCGGCGTATTGTATTGAATGTAGCCGTTAACGGAATTTCGCACCGGGGCGGTAAAAACTTCTCCATCGGGAATGTTATGCGTTCCGGAGCAACCGATTACCGGGATGTCTTTAATGGAAAATTGCAAATCGGTTTCCAAGCCTTTGATGTGCACTTTGTCGGTAGCTTCCATCAGTGTTTTTAGCGGCTGCATGGCGGCGTCCATTTGGCTGTAATCCATGGTGCAAACATCGAAGAAAAAATCTTCGAAGGCATCGCTGCTCATCCCGGCTTGCTGGGCAAAGGAGGAATTCGGATAGCGCAAAATAACCCAGCGCGTATTGCCAACCCGCTCCTCAAAGTGAACCGGTTTCAGAACATGTTCCTGGTACAACTTCATTTTCTCCTGCGGCACGTCGGACATCTCATTGATATTATAACCGCCGCGAATGCCAATGTAAGCGTCCATTTTTTTCATCCAGGCCAATTCCATTTCCCCGGTCAGTTGAAGTTGCTCGACAGAAGCGTCCAGCAACAATTGCCGGGTAATGCGGTTTTGTTTTACCCACACATACGGTTTCGCCTTTACCGCAATTGCGGTTTGGATGAGTGCTTTCACCAGCGCATCGGGAATATCGAATGCTTCGATTAATACATTTTCGCCTGCTTTTAGGTTGGTTGAATGGTGAATCAATACATCTGCAAGTTTTTGGATCCGAGGGTCTGCCATAAATTTTCTCCTTTCATACCGACGGCTTTATTCCCGGAATATGCCCATTGCTTTGAATGGTTTTGCTAATTTTACGAGACTTTTCCATCCGGTTCAGGATTGTATCTCGAAGCGCTAATTCTTTGCGCAGCCGCTCACCGGTATTGGTAATTTCTAAAAATGATTGTTTTTCCTGTTGGGTATATCCGCCAAAAGAGGCGATTAAAAAGGAAATCTGTTTAGCGGTCAGTTGCTCGAATTCAGCATCATCAACCGGTTGTCCCATTTCTTTGAAGAGTTTTAGCAAAAAATCGAGGCCGGATTCTTTTAATTTTCCGTGAACCGTTTTGCTTCTGGTGGGAGCATCATTAAAAAAGCGCACTGATGCCTGCAAATAAGGGGCTTCTTCGGAAACCGAATCAATCGAAAAGCGCTTTACGCCTTCCGTCAAAATATTTAACCGGCCATCGTCAAATTCGTGTAATACTTCAACAATCCGTGCCGTACAGCCAATATTAAAATGGCGTTCCTCATTTTGTAGAACAACGCCAAAAACCTGCTTTTTTTCCAGGCAATAACGGGTTAATTCTTTATACCGTTCTTCAAAAATATGAAGCGGAAGTGGCATTTGTGGAAATAAAACCACACCCAGGGGAAATAGCGGAATAAAGTTTTTATCTGCCATTTTCTTTTCCCTGGCGATTGCTGATGTGGTAGCCGGCTTTCTCCACCGCCATCAGCACCGTTTCGGCTGCCGGTTGGCCAATGATTTCTACCTGGCGTTGGGGAATGTCAATTTTAACATCTTCTACCCCATCGACTTCCCGCAGGGCATTGTGGATGGTTAATTTGCAATGATTGCAGCTCATATCAGGAACCGTGAGTACCATTCCCTCGCCGGAAACATTAGTTTTTGATCTGGTTAAATATGGGCGCAACATCAACAAAATCAACAAAATAGCGGAACCAATTTTCAGCCAGTCCGGCAATAGTTCTGTGTGCCCGCTAATTAGCCGCATATCCTGACCGGAAAGGTTCCAAATAAAATCGATAATGCCGCCAAAGATTACCCCGCAAATCAAAATAGTAGTTAAATAAACCGCCAGGCTTTTTTTGCCCATTTTGCCACCCACAAACGAGAGTGTTGCAGTATTGGTGGCCGGGCCGGCAAATAGGAAAATAAACCCGGCGCCGGGGGACATACCTTTTAACATTAACGATGCGGCAATGGGAATGGAACCGGTAGCGCAAACGTACATCGGGATTCCGATAAGCAGCATCAGCGGATACGCCAGAAATGGGTTTCCCAGGTATGCTTCAATTAAATTTGCCGGAATGAGGTAGCTGATAACCCCACCGGCAACAATGCCGATAACCAGCCATTTTGCGACATCATCCACCAGGTCGATAAAGGCATATCTGAAAACCCCTTTCATCCGGTGAGAAAAATTGGTCGGAGCAGTTTCTACCGCGAGACTTTCCGAGGCGGAGGACGTTTTTTGTAGATTTTCATGCTTGCGATTTTCAACCCAATTTGCCAGCACCCCGGTAAACAATCCGTTTACCAGCGCGGCAATAGGGCGCATTATCGCCAGCAACGGCCCCATTAGCGAATACGTTGCCAAAACGGAATCCACCCCGGTTGTGGGCGTGGAAATCAAAAAAGATAAAATCGGGCCGCGGTTTGCGCCCTGCTTTTCCAAATGGGCCGCAACCGGAATAACGCCGCAGGAGCACAACGGCAGCGGAACGCCCAAAATAGAGGCTTTTATGACAGAGGAAACATTATTATGTGAAAGGTGTTTAGCTACTTTATCTTTAGAAAGCACCAGGTTGAGCAGGCCGGCGACAAAAAAACCGAACAATAGATATGGAGACATCTCCGCTAACAAATACCAAACTTCTTTTGATAAACCAAGTAAAATATCCATAATTTTTCTCTGAATTCATTATAACCAGAATAGGCAGTAGGCGAGTGGGCAAAAAAACTGCTATCGTCTACTCGCCTATGGCTTATTCGCCTTGTGAAACTTAAAGAATCTTACTATGGAATGCAAATGGCGTTAAAATAGTTACAATTGATCTGTTTCCGGCTCTTGATTATTTCTTTCTAAAACGGTATTTTGAAACAAGAATGGAGCTATTAGCTAACGGAGATACATGCAGATTCGCATAAAAGGTTTGGTGGCATTCTTAAACCGGGTTCGCGGACAGTTGCAAAGTGGCATTCCGGAAAAAGAAGTGGAGCCGTTAAAAAATGAAATCCGAACGGTTATACAGCAAGTGGAAGATATTTGCCGTCAGTATAATTCAACGCCTGGTGCATTGCCCGGCCCGTCTCGCAACGCCTACCAGTTTTTGAAAAATCTTGATCTGCAAAATTTACCGCTTCGCACTGCCGATAAACCGGTTAAAACTAACCAACCGGTTAAAATCAAAAACATTGTCGCTATTGGCGATTATTTATCCCAGCATTTTTGGAGAGACGCTACTAAAATATTAGCTTCGGAGCGCCTGTTGCGAGATTGCTTAGAAAAACTTCAACACCATTGCGAGCATATAGAGCAGATTTGCCAGCGCCAATCCGGAACGCCGTCTAATTTGCCGAAGCCGTCTCAGCAAGTCTATTGCTGGTTAAAATTTTTATCGAACCCTAATAACTTAACAGCCCACCTTAAAGCGCTGGATTTAACACGGCAATTGCTTCAAAAAATACCGGAAGCGAAAAATCATCCGCCGCTGGAAATTCACCTGGTAAATATGCAGGCAATTTACCGCTATCGCGGGTATCACAACTGTATTGTCTTAAAATGCAGCGAGGGATTTATTTATGCAACAGATGATGTTTGGCAGGAAGTTTTAAACGCAGTATTCCGCAAGAAAGCAAAACGCAGCCCAACGCTCGACGCCTATACCCATTCGGAAGCGTTTACCGGCGTTATTTTTGAAATGGAATCGACAATTAACCCCCCGGAAAATATCACCAAAGGGCATGTGCATGATTTGGATGCCAGCTTTCAGCGTGTTAATCAGCAGTATTTCCAGGGAAAAATCGAGCGCCCGAGAATCCATTGGAATCGCCTGCTAACTTCCGGCAAAATGGGGCATTATCAAACGGTTAGCGATACAGTGATGATTTCCATTTCGCTTGATCAACCGGGCGTTCCGGAATACGTGGTGGATTATGTGATGTATCACGAACTGCTCCATAAAAAGCACGGGTCAAAAATTATAAATGGCCGCCGCTACGCGCATACGCCGACATTTCGGCAAGATGAACAGCAATTTAAACAATACGAATCGGCAAAAAACTTCCTCGATAAATTGGCTCTCAAACAACGCGGGATTAACCTTCCCGAACCGGTAACCTTTCTCCGAAAATTGTTTTCGAACGCGAAAGAAGCCAGCCATTCTTTGCAAAAAAACCGCCACAAGCAGAAATCTAAAAAACGAAAAAAGAAGACAAGACGGTGAAGTTTAACCGGGCAGCACGCTAAGAGTTTTAGTAATAGGCAGTAGGCAAAAAATTACCTGCTGCCTACTTAACAACCGTTTAGAATTTCAAATGAGATAATACGAATGGCATTTTGGAAAAAAATTTTGCTTGTATTATTGGCCACGATTTTACTACTACTGGCCGGCGGTTATTTATACTTGAATGAACCACTGCCTTCCGGGAATACCGGGCCGCAGGCTGATGCGCTGGCAGAAAAAATGTTAGCGGCAATCCATCATCAAAACTGGGACAGCACCGGGGCAGTGGCCTGGACGTTTCGCGGCGCTCGCCATCATTTGTGGGATAAAAATCGCCATTTTGCACGCGTTCGATGGGATAATTACGAGGTGCTGGTTGATATTAACAATCGCACCGGAATTGCCCGGCAAAATAAAGAACGGCTTTCCGAGGAACAAGCCGAACCGCTTATCGAAAAAGCCTGGAAATATTGGATTAATGATTCCTTTTGGCTAAACCCGGTGTCGAAAATATTCGATCCCGGCACAACGCGGCAATTTATTGCCTCGGATGATGAGTATGAGCGGCTGCTCGTTACCTGTAATTCCGGCGGCGCAACTCCCGGCGATTCGTATCTTTGGATTGTTGGCAAAAACGGCTTACCGGTTGCCTGGAAAATGTGGGTATCGATTATTCCTGTCGGCGGCGTTAAAATGACCTGGGAAAATTGGGTAACCTTATCCACCGGTGTCAAAGTTTCAACGTATCATCATAATGATTTATTCGATCTGCCCTTAGCCGATATTCGCGGGGCAGCGACGTTAGCGAAGTTGGAGCCGGGGAAAGATCCATTTCAAGCATTGGAAAGAGGCAACAAATGAATCAGGCCTCAATTTCCATGCAGCATCACGAAACAACCTTTCAAACCGCAGATAATCTTCAGCTACACGAACAATGGTGGCAGCCGGAGGAAAATATAAAAGCCGTCGTTACTATTGTGCATGGGCTGCATGAACACAGCGGCCGCTATCGACATGTTGCGGAATACCTGGTGCAGCACGGATACGCTGTTCGAACATTTGATTTGCGCGGGCATGGAAAATCGCAAGGCAAACGCGGCTACACACCGTCATTCGATCACTTTCTTGATGACCTGGAAATCTTTCTCAACCACACTCGCAAATGGCAGCCGGATAAACCATTGTTTTTATTGGGCCATAGCATGGGTGGCGGTATCGTTACCTATTACGTTATTTCACGAAATCCCAAATTAACCGGCGTGCTGTTAACCGGTGCTGCGATAAAAACCAGCAATGACTTTTCGCCGATGCTAATCCGTATTTCAAAATGGATTGGGAAACTGTTTCCCAAACTCGCAACGATAAAACTCGACAGCAACTATGTTTCCAGCGACCCCAAAGTGGTCGAGCGATATAAAACCGATCCCCTAAACTACAATGGCGGAACCATCGCCCGCACCGGCGCAGAGATTATTCGCGCCAACCGCGAAATTCAATCTTCCATGGAATCATTCTCCCTGCCGGTTCTTATTATGCACGGCACTTTCGACCGCCTCACAGATCCCGAAGGCAGCGTGCAGCTTTATAATCGCGCCGCTTCCCGGGATAAAGAATTAAAGTTATATAACGGCTTCTATCACGAGATTTTAAACGAGCCGGAAAAGGAAAAAGTGTTGGAAGATATTGTAGCGTGGTTGGAAAAGCGCGCTTAGTATAGACGTTTTTGTTTGGCGATAGCCGCAAGTATAGTTTACATCTTCCAATATTACCTTCCAACAGCTTCTACCGGTATCGGTTGGTGTTCTTTATCGATCAACTCCGTGTAAGTTACGAATTTAAACGGATCAAAATATTGCACGGAAGAACTACGCAGCCGGTCTGCCGCTTCTTCTTTTAAACGCATGATCCCGGTATTATTCGAATAGCGCGCTTCTGCGGCTACCGCCATCTGCAACGCCAGTTCATTATCCCCATTGTCTATCATGCGGCGCAACGCCTTTTCGACCTCTCCTGCCGATAGGCCAAGATAAAGCTCCAGAAGCCGCCCGTATTCGACAGAGGTAATTACATCCAATCCTTCCGGCGCTTTTCCGGTTACATCCTCTTGCCAAATTCCCACCATATGATCCGCCGTGCGATTGATGATGTGGTCACGCGGTGCGAGATAGCTAAAAAATGCTTCCGGATGGCGCTGTAATCCCGGCGGTATGAGGTTAAAGCGGATGATATCTTTCGCCGAATAACCGTTTTCGAGGTGTTTTCGCGTCTCGTTGATCAGCCACTCATAAGCGTTTCGGAAGGCTTGCAGTTGTTCGCTCGTTCCGTAAAGGAATGTAATGCCGTAGTGGCCGTGGAGGATGTGCCGGGGTTGGCGGCGCAGGGCTTGATCCATCATATCCATCGCTTCCTCAATAAAACCTTCTTCTACCCAGGGTTCGCCATAAAATGGCATTAGTGCATCACCCATAAAAATTGCGCCCAACTCAGGCAAGTGAATCAGCAAAGCATCCTCGGTTTCGCCCCCGGTAACCGGAATGAGTTCAACGAGAGTGTTCCCAACTTTGATTTTGGTCAATTCGTCTACAATGAAATCCGGTTTATAATCGCTGGCCCACTCGTTGCGAAACCCTTCGCCGCGGAATTGATGATAGGTATGATTGCGCATCACACGTGTGATCGTGCCGTGATAGTTGCCGCGACCGTAGATTTTTAACTCGGAATTCAGGGATTTTAGATAAGTGTACCCGCCGATATGATCCCAATGAGCGTGGGTGATGAGTGCCGTTGTCAACGGCGGCAGATCCGGGTAACGCTGCTGCAAGAATTTGTAAGCATCCTCCATGCTGTAGGGCTGCGTACCGGCATCAATTGAGATGAGTTCTTTGCCATCTTCCGAAACAACGAAGTGCAAATCGGAAAAACCGAATCCGCGCACGGCAAAAAGGCGACCGGCAACAATTTCTTCAACCCAGGGCGTTGGTGCAAACAGAAGGCCTTTTGCTTTGGTTGTCGCAAACCAGCCCATAAACAAGGTTGCTGGTTCATAATCTTCGTACCCGCTTTTTTTCAAATATTGTTGGGCTAATTCGGTTTTCCCCTTCTCGCTGTAGAGCCTGGCGAGGAAGCGGTACACTTCGCGATAAAACCCCGGCGTTGGTTCAAGCCCAGGGCGTTCGGCAAGCCAAAGCAGCTCTGTTAACGCCTCCTCCTTTTTGCCGAAGAACCAGGGTACCTGGGCATAGATGAGTCCCGCTGCCCAATACACTAAGGGGTTGTTTTGGGAAAGTTTTTTTGCCTCTTGCAAAATGTCAAACGTATCCTGCATCCACCAAATGCGTTCGGGAATGGGAACTCGATCCGCATAAGTTGCTCGCAACAGCGCGTATGCGGTTAAGTAATTAGATCGTACTTCATCGGTCATCCTATTTTCATAGCGTTTTAACAATCGCTCCAGGTAAACAATTCCATATTTTTGCTGATTTGCAACAATGTATGAATTTGCAAGAAGGAAAATCGGCCTCGGATCAGCAAGTGGCCCGTAAGAAAGAACAACCTCATAAAAAGCGATATCGGAATGAAAGCTGCGATCACCCTCCATTTTACCGAAGGCTTCAAATGTTCCTGCTGCTGCCAGCGAGGTAGCCAAACCAGCCTGAACCTCGCGTTGTTCCGGTATCTTTTTAGCGGGCAGCGGCGTCACATCCGCCGTATTATTTTGCGGAGCGCAGGCATTTAAAGCGATCAAACTTATGAACAAGATCAAAAGTATTCGTTTCATTTCGGCTCCTATTTAAAATTTTAAACCTTTGCGATTACCATTCTGTCGGTTTAGTCTAACTCAGTAATGTCCGGTTTGCTATTTTCAGTGACCAAATTGAGCCTATATTTAGAAAAAAATCCGCCATTTCTGTCTTTTTTCAGCAGAATTCCATTCGCTACGGAAATGTCGATGGCCGAAAAATGTGATCGAGATTGACATATAGTGTAAAATTTAACCATTGCAAATACCTAACCGGACATTACTGAGTCTAACTAAGACTGGGGCGCGGAAAGAAAAATTGTTCATCTGCCGTTTCATACAGTCTTATGCCGTTATATTTCATGTGATGTAGCTGCGGCCAGCCGTCAGGTTCATTACCCATTACGATACAGTGTTCAAAGGAAACCAAAAGGCCATCGACATTCTGATAGTCCAGGTAGCTGATGGTGGCGGCGATAAAGCCGCCCTGGTCGCGAACGGTAAATGTCATGTAATCCAGCTTGCCGGCTTCGCGATCAATCCATAACACATATTGATCAATATTCCTTTGGGGTTCGAAACCATTCCAGGTTGCCATCACCAGGTCATAGGTGCGATCCTTCCGCAGCATAGCTACCGCGATCAATGCCACCAATACGATGGCAGTCAGGCTGATAATGGTTTTCTTTTTCATTTTAATTCTCTGTTTTTAAGCCCCTTTCCTCGCAGGAGAGGGAGGCGCAGCACAAATTGCACAGAATATCGATATGAATCGCCCCGCGCTTCAGCGCGGGGAAAAGGAATTCGAATAAGACAGGTTGGGGCTTCAGCCCCGTGTGTTTCCAAAACTCGGGGCTGAAGCCCCGGAAAAAAGATTTTGGGGATTTTGAATCCCCCGCGCTTCAGCGCGGGGCTATTCATTTTTAAATTCCATTTTTTGTGCAATTTTTGCTGCGCCCGGAGAGGAGAGCTTAAATCTCTAACTTACAGGACTTTACCCGGCTTGTATAGTAGAGTCATTTATCACTAAACTTGGCGGCATTTTCACGAACAAACGCCTCTAATGTCTGCGGTGGCTGCCCGCCGATTTTTTCTACAACATCGGTTTCACCGCTAAAAACGCCGTCTTGATGATCCCGGGCGACTGCCGCCAGGTGATTAGCCAAAAACTCGGGAAACCCGGCCTTCTCGATCAATGCCTGCCGCCAGGTTTCGATGGGTAAATTGACGTAAAAAATAAATTTTCCCAATGCTTTTGAGATAGCTTCAGCCGCTTCAGCCATGGCCATTTCTTTAACGCCGGTTAAAATATAGCGCTTACCGGTATGCGATTCGGGGCTTTCAAGAATACCAGCTACAACCCGGGCGATGTCTTTGGCCGCTACCGGTGCATGT
>CAXHHS010000053.1:0-15904 GCA_964015645.1 uncultured bacterium | reverse complement strand
AACATGTGCAAAACATCGTAGCAATTGAATTACGCTACGCCGCCCAGGCTTTGGATTTACGCGTCAATTTGGAAGCGCAAAAAATCGATACCAGCCCGCAGAAATTATTCGGCAAAGGAACTGCCGCCGCTCATAGTGCCGTACGCAGCAAAGTACTTTTCCTGGAGCAAGATCGCCCCATTTATCTCGATATTGAAAAGGCATTGATGCTCATTCAAAATGAGGAATTGCTGCAAGCGGTGGAAGCGGTTGTTGGAGAGTTGAACTAAAAACCAGTTATTCGTTGTTTATTGTCCGTCGTTTTAATAAAGTTAAGCGTTTTTATGGCATAAATATGTTATTAGATCCTATCCAACAAAAAAAACTCACCGATAAATTAAATGATTCCTCAACGGTCGCAATTTCCTTTGATCTTGGATTTAGCAACCAGGAAGTAAACGTTGATACCGCTCATTTTTACTTTCCCGATGCTCGCAAAATTCCTTTGCCGAATACGGATTTATTCGACTTGAAAGATTTGCGCACGATCCTGCGATTTAACGGCACAACCTGGGAAAAATGGCAGCGATTTGATGAACAGACCGGCAAATTTTACAAAATGATTTTTGTAGAGGAGGGCAAGCCGCCCACCGTAGAAATCAGCGGAATCAAAATGCACGTCACCCAAAATGGAAATCCGAAAATGGATACCGCCAATAAAATTCGCTCATTGGGAACGGTTTACGGCAACGTTTTGGATTGCTGTTTTGGGTTAGGATACACCGCCATCGCGCTGGCTAAATTGCCGCAAGTGCCGCAAGTTGTAACAATCGAACGCGATCAAAACATGATAAGCCTGGCAAAAGAAAATCCCTGGAGCCAGGATGTATTTCAATCGGAAAAAATCGTTTTGCGGAAAGGCGATACATCGCAACTCATCGGGGGATTTGATGAAAATTCTTTTTCCACTATCCTTCATGATCCGCCGAGGTTTGCGCTTGCACCGGAATTATACGAAATCGCCTTTTACGAGCATTGCCATCGAATTTTGCAAAATAAAGGAAAACTATATCATTATACCGGTGACCCCAATAAATCTCGCGGAAAAGGTTTGGCGGAAAAAACGCTAAAAAGGTTACGCGCCGCAGGATTTCGCAAAACAAAAAAAGCCTATCAAGGCGTTTGGGCACAGAAGTGACGGGTTGAGAAGTGGGAAGGAAAAGGGAAAATCGAAATTTTTCTGCGCCTTTTAAAAAAAGCCGAACTTGGCTATATTGATCTCCTTTTTGCAACCTCAAATAACGGAGAATAGTATTGGAAATTAGAGAACGGTATTTCCTGGTTTTTGCAGCGATTTTTATTGCCTCGCTGGTAATGGCTAACCTGATTGGTATTACGAAAATTTTTTCATTTTTTGGTATCGGTATTCCGGTCGGCATTATTCCGTATCCCGTTACCTTTCTTGCCACGGATTTAATATCGGAGCTGTACGGCAAAAAGCGCGCAAGTTTTGTCGTTTGGGTCGGGTTTATGATGAACATATTTATGCTAATCGTCGTTTCTATCGGGTTTTACGCCCCGCCCGATCCCGGCTGGTTTGATGCGATTGCCAGCGGCGATGAGCCGGGAAAAGAACACGTGTTTGATTACGTTTACGGATACATGATCCGCGGAACCATCGCCTCGATGATTGCCTACCTGGTTGCCCAATTAGTAGATGTACACCTTTTCCACTTCTGGAAACGGCTTACCAAGGGAAAACACCTTTGGCTGCGAAATAATGCCTCAACGATGGTATCGCAAATCGTCGATACCGTTGCGGTGATGCTCATAACCTTTGTCGGGGTAATGCCCTTCAGCCAAATTCTCGAACTGATTTTATATGGCTACCTGTTTAAAGCCTTTGTAGCGCTTGTTGATACACCATTGTTTTACCTGGGTGTAAAACTATTAAAAGATAGAATTGGTCTCCCGGAAGAAGCGCACTGATTGTAATCGCTTTGTAACCCTCCGTCTTTGCGGCCATCTAAAGTGCGTTGATTGTTTAAGCGAAGTAAATGAACGTAAAAACGGAGGTGTTAAAAATGGCCAGGAAATTTTTTGAGGAAAAACGACCTCACAACGGATTAACCTATCAAGACTATTTTGCTAAATTCGTCGCTAAAGTAAACGATATTGACCCGGTTACCCTCGATGAAAAACAACGAAACGCCTGGGAGGCGAAGCGCTTGAATTTGCAGCGTAGCCTGCGGGTGGAAAAAACCTACAAACTCCCGGAAGCGCTGAAAGCCGCAGTCAGGCAAATCCAAACGCCGCAATTGTGGATGGTTATTACGGAAGATTGGTGTGGCGACTCTGCCCAGGTGCTCCCGCAAATCGTGAAGATTGCTGACGAAAATGATAGTATCACCCTTCGAATCGTACCCCGCGATTCTAATCTTGATATTATGGAGCAATACCTGACCGATGGCAAAATGGGTGTTCCCAAAATCGTCGCATTTGATGAAGATGGAAACGAATTATTTACCTGGGGGCCGCGGCCAAAAGAAGCTGCCGAGTTATTTGCCGAAGCGGCAACGCAAGGCATCCCGAAGACCGAAATCTATCCCAAACTCCATCTTTGGTATGGCAGAGATCGCGGCAAGGCCGTAGACCGCGAGTTTTTGGAGATCATCTCAAAACTGAATGTCAGGCAGCCGGAAGTTGCGGTATAGATATTAACCACGAATTACACTAATTTCACGAATTCATATTTGCGCTTAAAAAAACGCAAAGCTAATTTTCACTATTTAATTTGATCTTGACACGGTAAATGCTTTCTCCTTGCGAACCGGCGTACTCGCCAACAATTTCAATCTTCACACCGGAGGGGGTCTCATCATCCCAGGGATGGCTATTCGGATTACTTTTGGGTGAGAATATATGTTTGTCAGTAAATGTGAATGGCGCAAATTCGCTGCCATAAAGTTGGCGCGTGAATTCGACTTTTCCTGAAAAATCTTCGGCAAAAATTTTATGCTCGATTTTTTTTGTGGTTGGGAGCGCATCAAACCCATCATAACCGGAGGGATTCGGTTCGTCGCGTTTGAATACCGGGATTGAATCCAGCGGATCGGTTTCCCAGGGGTTGTGAATCCAGTAAGGGTTTTCCCAATCAAACCGACCTTCGGCGGATTCAATGTCGAACCTGGGATGGTTGCCGTTGCCTTTTACATGATAAATGTATACCCCTTTGCCATCACCGTATTTGTTAGGTCGATCAAACAGCGAGAGCTGCTGGTGGTTTTCCAGAATAAATGACTCATCTTGCGCTCCCGGGATCGGGATGCGATAGGCATCGCCGGTTGTGATAAAATCGCCGAGGATAATTTCCAGGGAATCTTCCGTAATCACCGGTAAATCAAACCAGCCAAGCCGCTCTCGTTCATAGGCGTTTACCATGTGACCGTTCCCAATTTGTAATCCCCAGAATGATTTGTTGTTGGTCGTTTGCTTATCGCGATGATAACCGGAATGGCCGCTGCCAAAATACTTGTGGCCGATTTCGTGGGCGTACCAATCAACTCTTTTGCCGCGGTAACCGCTTTCAAGAGACATTCCCGAACCGGGAAACGCCAGTTTGATCTGTAAATCTCCGTTTTCTACAACCACCGGTTTACCGGAGTAACCTAACGATGCAATTCCATTTCCCGGGTGCATTTTGGGTGGCATGTTTTCCCGGTGAATCATAATAATCAAATCGACGATACCATCGGGTTTATTTTGATGACGATAATTTCGGCCAAATGTCCATTGATCGTAATTTGCATAATTGACAACGCTATCCAGCCTGACTAAAATTTCTTTATTGATATACCCATAATTCTTGTTATGGCGAAGATACCAGGATTTCGGGCGCTCCGTAACGGCCTGATAGGTATCGCCAATAATGGTTAATTTGCCAAATGACATTTCCCGAAACAAATGCGTCAGGCTGCCATTTTGTTTTTTTTCTTCCGCCAGGGAATCGACAACCTGATGAAAATAAACCGGCCTGCCATCCACCGGCCAGGTTTTGTTCTCCGATTCAAAATTATCATCCTTAAATCGAACGAAAACCACCAGCGCTCTCACCATACCGGATGTTGTAAAAAATTTCCCTCCTTTTTGCCGGGCTGCTTTTCCAAATTGTTGATCAATTCTTTTTTCGCCTCTAAAATTATCTTGAGCCAACAGCTCTAAATTTGTAGTTGAAATCGAAATCATCAAAAATAGCAAAAATGCGAAAAAAAAATCTTGGAATGTTTGCAAGATTATACTCATATTGTAAAAGTAAATATTAGTTTGTATTTGCATCTTATAAACCTCCCGGAGGTTTATAAGAAAGCGTAATTATTACTACATTGTTGGTATTTGCACGCTATTTAGACTTTAAAGTTTAGCATAGAACCTCCGGGAGGTTTGCAACTATAAAATAGGTAGAAAAAATGCTTGGTTATAAATTTACCCAATTTATTCCCGATTTAACCGGCGGTACCACTTTCGACAAACTGCTGGATCTCTTTATGCAAATTTTAACTCATACCTCCGGTGATGTTGGCGAAACACTGCATTGGCTCAATTTGCTGGATCGCAAATACGGCCTTACCAATGACGAATACGGGATGGGCGACTTCATTCAAGATTTAAAAGACCAGGGCTACATTCAAGATGATGAGCAAGGCGGCGGCACTTACATTATTACTGCCAAATCCGAGCAAACCATTCGAAAACGATCCTTAGAGGAAATTTTCGGAAAGCTGCGCAAAGCCCGGCGTGGCCAGCACCGAACGCCCTACGCCGGTATGGGCGATGAGCCGACCACTGACCGCCGCGATTACCAATTTGGTGATTCGCTGGAGCAAATTGCTATGACCGATTCGCTGCGCAATGCCCAGGTTCGCCATGGCATCAACGATTTTCGCCTGACGGAAGATGATTTGGAAGTGGTTGAAAACGAATATAAATCACAAACCTCCACAGTTTTGATGATCGATATTTCTCACTCGATGATTCTTTATGGCGAAGATCGCATTACTCCCGCCAAAAAAACCGCCATGGCATTAGCGGAGTTAATTACGACACGCTACGCCAAAGATACACTCGACATCATCGTATTCGGCAACGATGCCTGGCAAATCGAAATTAAAGATTTGCCCTACCTGCAAGTTGGGCCGTATCATACCAATACGGTTGCCGGGTTGGAGCTTTCTATGGATATTTTACGTCGCCGTAAAAATCCCAATAAACAAATTTTTATGATTACCGATGGAAAACCCACCTGCTTAAAGGAAGGTTTGAAATATTACAAAAACTCATTTGGGTTGGATCGGAAAATAATCAACCGCACGCTACGGTTGGCAATGCAGTGTCGTAAACTGGACATTATCATCACCACCTTTATGGTGGCGCGCGATCCTTATCTCCAACAGTTTGTGCGGGATTTTACCCAAACCAACAATGGCCGGGCGTTTTATACCAGTTTGCAGGGATTGGGAGAATATATTTTTGAGGATTACGTACGAAACAGAAGACGGCGGGTCAGGTAATTATTGAATATTGATGATTGAAAACTGTCGATTAAAAAACATGCCAAGTTTCAACTTCCAATAGTCAAATTTCAATCATCAAAACTGCCATTCTTCACTGGAAACCATACCATCAACTTCCCTTATTAAGGTTCGAAATTGGCTGACGGTAAATATCTCATTTTCCGGGATTGCAAATCGTTGGCCATTATACAACATGTATTGTCGCCCGGAGATTGAAACCGGGCCGTAAAAATTTAATTCATCCTGAAGTTTTCGGATGAATTCCATACGTTTACAAGCGGTTTTTTGACTCATGTAATGGTTTCCTGTTTAAGTTAATGCCATTGATAACCGGCAATTTGTGGTTTAGTTGCAAACCAAGTAAAATCCAGCCCTCAAGTATGGACTGCAGATCGCAAAGGCAATCCTCTTTGGTTTCGCCAAATGCAATTACGCCTTTTAGTTTGGGGATTTTTGCGAAGACGGTTCCATCATCCAAAGGCGTAATATCGGCCTGTTTAATCGCTGCGGCAATATAGTCAGAAAGAATGTTCATAAATTTAATCGGTTTTTTAAGTTAAGAGTTTAAGAATTTGAAGCGTTTTGAATTCCAATAATTCGCGTTGATTTTAGAGGGCATGAATGTTGAAAACGAGGAAAAGCTAATTATGTTAACTAAAACTACAAACGCAATCTCGGAAGGGTGAAATCCTGAATAATCATTAACTTAGAAGGAAGAAAAATTAGTAATTCAATCAAGCGTTTTCAAGCTCAATATTTTTATTCTTTGGTAGAATTTGGATTCCGTCTTTTGTAGCGACAATGACTGTTGTTGCCAATCGAATAAACAGTCCATGACCAGCAATTCCGGCGCGCTGGTTTAAGGAGCTGGCTATTTTATCTGGATCATGGATTATGCCAAAATTAGCATCTAAAATAATGTTCTCCTGATCGGTAAAAAATATGCTGCCGTCTTTGTTCCGGCGCAGTTTTACCGTTGCGCCTAATGCGACTAAAAAATTTGTCTCCACCTGTCGAGCAAGCGGAAAAACTTCTACCGGGACAGGCCATTTTTCGCCTAAATATTCTGATATTTTGGTGTTGTCAACAATAATGGTATTTCGTTTACTGGCTTGTGCCAGCACCTTTTCTCGCAGCAATGCCCCGCCACCACCTTTAATTAAATTAAGATTTTGATCGACTTCATCCGCTCCATCGATTGTGATATCAATTTGGGGATGTTCATTCAAGGATGTCAGAGGAATCCCCAACAAATTCGCCAAATCTTTAGTTGCATTAGAGCTTGGAATACCAGCAATGTTTTTTAATTGGCCGTTGTTTAATAGCGTTGCGATTCTTTCGATAGCAAATTTCGTAGTACTGCCGGTTCCTAATCCAACTATCATTCCAGATTCAACAAATTCGACCGCCTGGTGTGCTGCAAGTTTTTTTAGCTCGGATTGATTTCCCATAATTCCTCGTTTGCGATAAGGCCTCTCGACGATTTTAGAGGCGTCAATAATACGAAAAAAAAGTTATGATTTGCACTGATTTGTCAATTTGCTGGAAAATTTCCCAACTAAACAGTAAATTAAGGGCGGTGGTTGATCTGAAAAGTTTAGGAAGCCTGGTTCAAGCATACAAAATAATTAGTAAAGATGTACAGGGCTTAACCATTAATTTAAAAGCAGATTGCAAAAAGGCTTCCTAAACTTAAACAGGTACCGGGAGATCTCAAAAATGCTTCAAACAATTCTGAAATGGAAGTTAGCGCTGGTTTTGATCCCGTTGTTGTTTGCCTATTGGATTATTTCGCTAACAATGGCCATGAACGCTAACCAGGAAGTGTTGAATAAAAATGCCCGTTTAATCGAGAATTTAAATCGGCTTGAGCAATCGATATCCGCGCTGGAAAATGGATTTCCAAATGAGAAAACCGATGCGGAAACACTGAATGCACAATGGCAAAAACTTTACTCCGAATACCAAACGCAATATGTATCAATAAATAACAGCCTATTCACCGGTAACCCTCTTCGCAATTCTCTTCAACAAATCAATGATATTGTTAAGCGAATGGTTAACATTCGGGATCGCTCTCTTGAACCGAATATTCTTGCATCTGGCTATATTTCGTTGAAAACCGAATTTCAAAACGAAATGGCAGGTGCGTCGCAGGAAATTCAAAGTGCGGTTAAGGTTGCCCAGGAAAAATTCTTTAGCCTTTCGCAGAATGTTGATTCAAGCTGGAATCAGCTGCAAATTTTGATTGTGGCTTTCTGTCTGCTGGTAATTGGGCTTACGATTTTGCTAAAGAGTTATCAGGGAGACGTCAATTTTTTAAACCAGCTTAAAAAGGCTTTACAAATTGCTTATGAGGAAATGGATCAAAAAGTAAAAAAACACGCCGGGGGAGGCCTGAGCCGGGAAAATACCGGCCCTCCACAAGAAACCGCCGAGCGTAAACGGGTGGAAAAAGCGTTAGAAAATTCTCTATCCCTCCACCGCGCAACCCTGGAAGCAACTGCCGATGGAATTTTGGCTATTGATAAAGAAGGGAATGTAATTAGCCTCAACCACAAATTTGCGGATATGTGGCAAACACCAACATCCGTTATGAGGAGCGAATCGGCGGAATCTATATGGGATTTTATTTTGCGCCGCCTGGATGATCCTGATGAAATGCTGAATAAAATCAGCGAACTTTATGCACAGCCCGACTTCGAGAGCCATGATGAGGTTCAACTTAACGACGGTCGTATATTTGAAGTACACTCTCATCCGCAATTAATTGCTGGCAGGGGAGTCGGAAGGGTGTGGAGCTTTCGCGATATTACCGACCGTAAAAAATCGGTTAAAGCGCTGCAAGATAGTGAGGAACAATTACGCGAGCACAAAGATCATTTGGAAGAATTGGTTGCCGAGCGAACCGCCAGGCTAGAAAAAGCGAATTCAAGCCTTCGCGAGGAAATTCAGGAACGAATTCAAGTTCAAAACGAGTTGAAAACGTCGGAGGAACAACTCCGAAAACTTTCAGCATATCTTGAATCCACCCGAGAAGAGGAGCGCATTCGAATTGCACGAGAATTACATGATGAATTAGGCCAATCACTTTCCATGCTTCGGGTAGAGCTGGATTCGCTGGAGCACCAGGTGCCAGCAGAACTCGGAAAGACTTTGATTGAACGAACGCAGTCAATGTCTGATATGGTTGGCGCAACCATCCAAAAAACCCGCGAAATTTGCCAAAAACTGCGCCCCAGCGTTTTGGATGACCTCGGATTTGCCGCAGCGTTAGACTGGCAAATAGAAGAGTTCGAAAAACGCACCGGCATTAAATGCTCACTCTCGATAAAATCGGAAGATTTCGCCCTGGAACAGGATAGCGCCAACGCGTTGTTTCGAGTGTTCCAGGAAGCGTTGACCAATGTGCTGCGCCACTCCAAAGCAACCGAAGTGACTTCCATTTTAGAAGAAAGAAACGGCAAACTTTGGCTAAAAATAAAAGATAATGGCAGCGGCATGATGAAAAAAGAAATTTCCGGTTCCAAATCCCTGGGATTACTGGGAATGCGGGAACGGATTCATTTTCTAAATGGGAATTTGAAAATATACAGCAAGCCCGGAAAAGGCACATCCATTACCATTAATATTCCGATTAAACGGCAAGGACAAACCAATGGTCAACGTATTAATTATTGACGATCATCCAATCATCCGCGAGGGCATTACCCGGGTTTTGAATGCCACGTCCGATTTTAAGGTCTCGGGTGAGGCCAGCAACGGTCAGGAAGCATTAAAAATGATTTATCAGAATCAATATGACGTGATCATTTTGGATGTTGTAATGCCCGGCAGAAACGGGTTGGAATTCCTGGAGGAAATCAAAAAAATTAACCCGGGATTACGAGTGTTGATGATCAGCGCCTATTCCGAAAAACGTTATGCCCTGCGGGCGATAAAAGCCGGCGCTTCCGGTTACATTACAAAAGATAGCGCCGGCAAAGAACTTGTAAAAGCGCTGACTAAAATCTTGGCTGGCGGTGTTTACATCAGTACGGCTATTGCCGACCAGTTAATTTTTGAACTGACCGAAGACCAAAGCAAACCGTTGCATGAACAACTTTCCTCGCGCGAATTCCAGGTGATGCAAATGGTTGCAGCCGGAAAGCGATTAAAAGAAATCGCCAATGAATTAGCGCTGAGCGTCAGCACCGTTAGCACTCACCGGCTGCGAATTTTGCAAAAAATGAAAATGAAAAATAATGCAGAGCTGATTCAATATGTGATCCAACACAATTTACTCGATCGTTAGCCAATCTCAATTTTTGATTTTTTATCATGCCACACCGGTCACAAATCCTACCTTTTTAGCTCCCTGGTTTTACAAAACGCTTGAAAATTTGTCATAATTTTACGACAAGCTTTCGTAGTATTATGGTTTTTTCTCATAAAATTATGATACGAAGAGAGTGTTTATTGCGATACTTTAATTATTCTGCCGACCTTATTATAACTCCTAAGATAATACAAATTCAAATTCCTGAATATGATCAACATACTGATAGCTGACGATCATCCGATTTTTAGGGAAGGTATCAAAAAAATATTTGCTTCTACCGGTGAGTTTAAAGTGAGCGGGGAAGCAGACGACGGCCGGGAGGCATTAACAATGGTCAATCAAACTCGCTATGATTTAGTGCTTTTGGATGTTGCCATGTCAGGGCTTAGCGGCCTGGAAGTATTGGAACAGATAAAATCGGCCAAACCGAACCTTCCCGTGTTAATGATTAGCATGTACTCCGAAAAACGCTATGCCTTACAAGCGCTTAAAAAAGGCGCCTCCGGGTATTTAACAAAAGATGGTGCTGCAAAAGAATTGATAACCGCCTTGCGCAAGGTACTTGCCGGCGGCGTGTTTGTAAGCCCAACGGTTGCAGAGCAACTTATCTTTGATTTAAAAACGCCGGTAACAACACCGCCTCACCAAAGCTTATCCGAACGCGAATTTCAGATATTAAAGATGCTCGCATCCGGAAAACGCTTAAAAGAAATCGCCGCAATTCTATCACTGACCGTTAGCACCGTTAGCACCCACCGCTTGCGAATCTTGAAAAAGATGCAAATGAAAAACAACGCGGAAATAATTCATTATGCCGTTCAACAGGGGTTGTTGAAAGCGAACTAATTTTTTTGACAGAATTGAACAGGATGGACAGAATTTAGTGGATAGTGTCAAAAAAATAAACGTATTGAATATTTAAGAAGGGACAACAGAATGTTCTACAACTCTAAATCATACGAATTGAATTCTGCCATTAAATTACTGTTTTGTCTTTTTATAGCGTGGAGCTTTCTGACAGCAACGACGGCATTTTCTCAACCGCTGAATTTAGGAGACGGGCTTCGTTTAACGTTTTACAATATTTCCGATGCAGAATCCGGGGATTTTTTTGTTCAAAAAAACGGCAATATTCAATTGCCATATATCGGCCTGGTGCAGGCCGCAGGCCGCGATTTTGAAATTCTGCAAACAGAGGTTCTCGAAAAATATAAATCGATTTATCGCGCCCCGGAATTGACCGTGCAGCCATTATATAAAATTAATGTGTTGGGAGAAATTCACAAACCGGGCATGTATTACGTTACCGGTGTAGAAATTTTTTCCGATTTGATAGCAATGGCCGGCGGCGAAACGCAAGACGCCAATCTTGGAAAAGTATTGATTATTCGTAACAACGAAAAGTTAGCAATCGATGCGAAAGAAGTACTGCAAGACGGCAAAAAGCTGCGTGAAATCGGCCTGCAATCCGGTGATCAAATTTATGTTTCCCGAAAAAAAATTATCGGGTTCAACAATGCAACGGTACTGATTTCCCTGGCAGCTTTAGTCGTTACCACAATCGGCGTCGCAAGCCGAAATTAAAGCTGGTTTTTTGAAAGGATAAACAAGATAAAAGGCAAGAGTTATGAATAATGAACGATATTATAACGGGCATCCTCCAAAGCACCTCGCCCAATCTGACTTTAACCCGGGGGCAATTTTACAGGTTCTAAATCGCGGCAAATATGTTTTGGCCCTTTCAATTTTAGGCGCATTGCTGCTGGCGATAGTTTATAATTACATAACGAAGCCAACCTACGAAACATCTTCCATCATTAAAAAAGAAGGCAACTATAAAAACGCTCCCGCAGATGAATTTCAAAAAATTTCTCGAACGCAAACACCGGATGAAATCGGAACGGAAATCCAAATTCTAAAATCGCGCACGGTTGTGGATAAGGTTGTAAATGAGCTTGACCTGTTTTTTACCGTGAAAAAAATCAGCATTCCCGGCATTGAGCCTTACGAATTCGATTTGCAGTTGGCCGAATATCAACAAAATCTCACTGATAATCCGGAGCCGCATTTACCGCGAATTTCCGTTATCGATTTCAACGTTCCGGCTAATTTTAGGAGCCAGGATTTTTACATTACCGTTTTAGAAGAAAATACCCTGGCATTGTATGATGATGTCGAAGATCGCGTATTACAAGTTATTCAAAATACCTCCCCCGCGGTTTTCGATATACCGCAGTTGCAACTTTCGATTGATTGGCCGCAGATTTTCCTGGGTAGCTGGATTTATTTTAGCGTTACCAATCCAACGGTTACCGCCGCAAGTATCGAAAACAATATATCCGTAACACCGCTGCGAAAAACAAATCTCTTTAAATTGTCGGTGCAATCGTCATCGCCATTTATGGCACAGTTAATCGCGAACAATTTGACAGAAAATTTCCGCGAAACGCGCCTGGAGCACAAGCGCAAGACAGTGCATACGTCGTTTGATTTTGTCGATCAACAGCTAACGGATATTTCAAAAAAATTGAATGATGTCGAATCCCAATTAAGCGATTTTAAAAGCCGCCATCAAATCACAACCATTAATAATGCCTCGAATGAAATCATCCAATTTTTAAGCAGCCTGGAAGCGGAAAAAATTAAAACCGATCTGGAGTTAGGAGAATACAAAAGCAAATACGAAGCCTTGAAAAATGAATTGCAGCAAAAAGGGTTCTTCGACCAAACCTATTTAACGCCAAACGGAAATTCGGAAATTAATTCTCCCTTTTCACAATTGCTAAGGCAATTGGCGAATGCCGAAATTGAACGATTGGAGTTGTTACAAAAACGCACCGAAAATCACCCAAGCGTTCGGGAAGTAGACAGCCGCATTGGTGAAATCAAAAGCAAACTTTCCAATTATAATCAAAATACGATTACCGCTTATAGTATCATTATAACTTCCCTGGAAACCAAACAGGGAGACCTGGAAAGGCTCATTCGTAAATATGAATACAAAATCGGCAACATTCCCCGCCAGGAAGTGCAGTTAGTAGATTTAATGCGCAAAAAAACCGTTTACGAAAAGATGTTCAACCTGCTATTGGATAAGCGCGAAGAAATGCGCATCGCCGAGCTTTCCGACCTGGAAGACATTGTCGTTGTCGATCCCGCGATGCTGCCTCTGAAACCGATTAAGCCACGCAAAAAGTTGAATCTGATTGTCGGTTTTGTGTTGGGAATGATGCTCGGACTGACGCTGGTGCTCATTCGAGAATTGCGCAATCGTACCATTCAGGATGTGGCTGAGATCGAAACAAAATTCCAATTGCCGATTTTAGCGATTCTGCCGCATTTTTCCAAAGACGTTCACAACAGTGTTAAGCGCCGCTTTAATATCGATACTCACATCGCAATGCTAACCGATAACCATTTCGGCTTTAAAGAATCCTACCGGGTGATGCGCACAAAGTTAGGCCACTTGATGTATAAACGAAATATCCTCCAATTTACCAGCTGCGAAGAAAACACCGGCAAAACAACCGTTACCACCAACTTTGCGGTATCGCTGGCAATGGCTAATAAAAAGGTGCTGCTGATCGACTGCGATTTACGGCGGCCAAAGGTCGGTGAGTTTTTTCATATTCCGCGAGATTACTCCGGGTTAATCGACTTTCTCAGCAACCGCAAACTTTCCGCGCCGGATATTTACAGCCCGTTTAAGCAGTTCAGCCGGGATGAGATCAAACTCCACATTATTCCTGCCGGCGGAAGCGTGGAAAATTCCAGCGAATTGTTAGATAGCAACAAGTTTAAAGACTTTTTAGGCAGCGTTTCCGAAATGTACGACTACGTTTTTATCGATACCCCGCCCACCACCAAAACGGTGGATGCCATGGTATTGGGCAAATACGTGGAAGATGTTGTTGTCGTCGTTCGTCCCGGGCACACCAACCGGGAAAGTTTTGTCTGGGGAATCCAGGATTTAAAACAGTTTGAGATGAACATCGTCGGTCTGGTAATTAACGGCTGCGATATGAAAATGCTGCCGGATCGTTATCGTTATGGCTACCAATATGGCTACGGCTACGAAGACAGGGAAGGCAAAGGCATTAAAAGCCTGCTTCCGCCGGGAGCGTAAAATGTAGTGTACTTCAAAATTCCCCTCCTTACAAAGGAGGGGAGGCGTAGCGAACCGCAGTGAAGCGAAGCCGGGGTGGTTGAGTGTCGCTTTAACGGTTGCAGAGTTTGAGCCACACAACCACCCCTGGTTTACACCACTTCGCGGTGTAAACTTGTCCCCTCCTTTGTAAGGCGGGGAATTTAAAAATACTTAAAAGTTCTTTGACTAAAAAATCGAAATAAACAACGAGATGACAGAATGATTGCGCTGCGATACCCCCAAAAACGCTATAGGAATATTCTCAAAACCGTCATCACAAAGCCTAATGGATGGTTTCCAACCGAAGATTTCAGTATCTTTTTGAAAAAAGAAAAAGATCGCAGCCGCCGTTCCGGGTTGCCGACATCTTGTGTATTTGTCGATCTTTCCAACCACTATAAAAACCCCAGCCTTATTTCCAAACATAAATATTATGATTTTTTAGGGCAGTTCCTGGAACTGTTTACCGCCAACTCCCGCTTTATCGATACCAAATGTATCACCGATAATCACGCGATTTCGATTTTGCTGGTGGATACCTCCATTGAACAAGCCGCCGGCTTTATCGATAAATTATCGAAAAAACTCTTACAGCATTTTCAGTTGCAGCGGCGGCTGGAATATATCAGTTTGATGAAGTCGATTGTTGTGTCGGCATTTTGCCTTAACCAGCCGCAAAATGGCAGGTTTAAAAAAGAATCTCCGAAATTTATAAAACGCTTTTTGCTTGCAGATGTCGTCAACAGGGTTTCTATTCAACCACAGCTTTCCAACGGAGATGCATTTGAGTCGAACGTAGTAGAAGAACTCAACCCATCCTATTATTATAATTGGGATTTGTTTTCGTTGGTGGAGGATGCTTCGGATTACACCTCCCAAATTGAGCACAAGATTGAGCATGAACCGTCGCGGCTTGCCTATCGTTTTTTTAAACGGGTTATTGATTTTGCTGGTGCAGTTTTCGGTATTGCAGCATTTATGCCGCTTATGGTTGTTGTTGGCCTCGCCGTAAAATTGACTTCCAAAGGCCCCATGCTCTTTAAGCAGCAGCGAATTGGCCATCATGGTAAACTGTTTACATTTCTCAAATTCCGTTCCATGCGGGTGGATAACGACGATAAAATTCACCAGGAATACATGCAAAAACTGATTAACGGCCAGGGGGAAGGAATTAATAACGGCAGATCAGATGAAAACCCGGTGTATAAAATCCAGGATGATCCCCGGATCACCAACGTCGGCAAATTTATCCGCAAAACCAGCCTGGATGAATTACCACAATTTTTTAATGTGCTGATGGGAACGATGAGTCTCGTTGGTCCACGCCCGCCCATTCCTTACGAGGTCGAACTGTATCAAACCTGGCATTTGCGGCGAATTACGGAAGCGAAACCCGGTATCACCGGTTTATGGCAAGTTTACGGTAGAAATCGAACCAAATTTGATGATATGGTGCGGCTTGACCTGCAATATGTTAAAAGTCGCTCCACAGTGTTAGACATTAAGCTGATGTTTATGACTGTTTGGGTAATGATTAAAAAGAAATCGGGGATTTAACGTTAGGAAAATGATGCAAGAATTAATCGAAATAACCAGTGCAGTCGAAAAAGAAATTGCTTTACAGAAGGAAGCTGTAACGCGGCCATCATCGACTTTTTTAGCAGCGTTTAATCCCGCAATTTATCCGGATTGGAATGAATTAATTCTGCAAACACCGGATCAATGTTTTTTCCATACTGCGAATTGGGCGCGTGTGTTATTAGGGACGTATCGGTACCGGCCATTTTATTTTGCAAGGATCGAAGACAATCAATTGTTAGACCTGTTGCCATTGATGGAAATCTGTCTCTTATACACATCTGACGCTGCCGACGAGCTTCTTGGTGT
>CAXHHS010000052.1:0-15930 GCA_964015645.1 uncultured bacterium | reverse complement strand
GCAATGGAGGCTCGTGGGCTCGGAGATGTGTATAAGAGACAGAGCTAAAGTTATACACTTATACGAACCTATTTAGAATTACATTTTTTTGCCGTCGTTTGGTAAAAAATACGGAGAGGTGCCGGAGCGGTTGAACGGGGCGGTCTTGAAAACCGTTGAGGTCTCGCGGCCTCCGTGGGTTCGAATCCCACCCTCTCCGCTATGTATTACGCTTATATTCTCAAAAGCACAAAAGATAATCGATACTATTATGGCTGTACTTCCGATTTAGAAAAACGACTGAAATATCATAACTCCGGAAAGGTTCGTTCGACAAAGAATCGTAGGCCATTAATTCTCCATTATGTCGAGCACTTTCATATCAAAACAGAGGCTTTAAAAAGAGAACGATTTTTCAAATCGCCGGATGGGCATAATTGGCTAAAGAAAAATAACATCATCTAAATTATTAGGAGTGGCTGAACGGGGCGGTCTTGCCACGAAGTAGTTCCTATGGAAAAAACCGTTGAGGTCTCGCGGCCTTCGTGGGTTCGAATCCCACCCTCTCCGCTATACAAAAGGGAGACAGAAATACCTGTCTCCCTTTTGTTAAAGCAGGCTCTCCTTCGAGCCATCGCACCTCTCCTCTTCCTCTCCCCGAGACCCTACTGCTCTTTTTTATGTAATATACAACCAGGAATTAGTGTTAATTTTCTGCTTTCCCCAAATAGAATGTACGCGCCATTTACGGCATTTGATTACAAAACCATTTTACTGCTTAAAAATGACGGATACGTAGAGAAGTAAAGTTGTTTAAAGTTAAATTAGATGCTAAAAAAATAAAGGGATGTTTGCTAATGACAAGTGGCACTCTGTGAAAGCACCTCTCTTTTTTTTATTTAACCAAGGAGATTTTAAGAAAAGTATAACAAAGTGCCATAAGCCAAATAGCCAAACATCCCTAAGATTTATCAAGAACATACATAAACTATAAACAACATACCTTCGTTTATCATACTTTCTCCTACCAAGACTTTGCATTCATAAAGCTCCGGCACGGCACTTTACTATCACCAGGTAACAAAAAAGCATTGCCACCCCGGTTCTCCACACTGCTTTTTCGTGACGGCACCGGAATCCTTTGTTAAGTTTTTCAAAGTCTTAAAGTAGCGCTAAGCAAATATTTTTTTAACTCGAAAAGGGCGGTAAAAAGATTTTACGACCAAATGCTAAAAATAATGTTTTAATTCTTTTGTAGAACAAATACGACAGAATTTTAATAAAACATCCAACATTCAATTGTTACAAGGATCAATTATTTAAGTTAACATTTTTTCTGAATCGGCGAGTGTAATTGAACAGAATATTTATTACAGTAATCTCACCGTTGCTTTATGTTTTCAAAATCCGATCAATTAGTCGAATCACCTCTCGCCTTCCGGTGCGGTCTTTTACTGAAAAAAGTATTAGCGACTCATCGGAAGAAAGATTTAATTGTTCCGAGATTTGTTTGGCCTGGGTTGTTCGTACACTTTTATTTATTTTATCCACTTTTGTAGCGATAATGCGATAGGGAATTTGATTATATTCCAGCCATTCAACCATTTGTAAGTCGTTATTTTTCAAGCCAACTTTAATATCAATTAGCAAAAACAAGGTTTTAAGATAAGGGCTTTTCAAGAGATAGGCTTCGAGGGCTCCCTGCCAAATTTGCTGTTCTTTTTTGGAAGTTTTTGCAAAGCCATAACCGGGTAAGTCCACCAGGTAAAATTTTTCATCTATCGAAAAATAGTTAATTGTACGAGTTTTGCCGGGCTGTTTGCTAACTCTCGCAATATTTTTAATGTTAACCAGGCAGTTTATTAAAGAAGATTTGCCAACATTAGACCGCCCGACAAATGCAATTTCTGCTTTTGGCGGTTTTGGAGAATCTTGCCAATTTAGAGTACTTTTCACAAAACTTGTATTGATTAGTTTTCGCATTTCCGGTGGAAACCTCTATCTTTGATCGATTATCGGATTTGCAGTATAACAATATGTGTGTACATAAAAAAGGAAGATTGCCTTTAAGTTGGCAATCTTCCTTTTTTGAAAAAAAGTTGGAAAAGAAAATAAGATTACACGTATTGTTCCAATTTTTGCGTGATCATAGATTTCGGAACTGCGCCGACAATACGATCTACTTCTTCCCCGTTTTTGAAAATCAATAATGCCGGTATTCCCTGGATTCTAAAATCTACAGCAACCCGGCTATTATTGTCCACATCCACTTTTCCGACTTTAACTTTACCTTCGTACTCGCCGGCAAGTTCTTCGACAACCGGGCCGATTATCCGGCAAGGGCCACACCACTCTGCCCAGAAATCAACCAGCACTGGTTTATCGGAACCAATAACTTCATCTTTAAAATTCGAATCCGTAAATACAGCAGGTTTAGCCATTTTTATTTCCTCCATTTATTCCTTTGGATTATTTAGTAATTAACATCAACGTCACTCATATTAACTGAGCTTTAGATTCCGATAAACTTCATTAGGTTACAAATTGTAAATGATTTCTGTAGAGGTTATTGGTCAAATCGCCTTGCCCCGCCACTATCCTTCAAAAGTCGCCAGCGAATTTTTTCCTGTAAAATATCCGCATACTCAATCTTATCGCTGGTGGAAAGACCTGGTCGAGAAGCGCCTGCTGTTTCAGATGTTCTTCCGGGAAGATTGGAGGGTAAAGAATCTGTTGGCGTTGTAGAGGCAAGCATTGTAGAATCCGGTGAAGCTGGCTTGCTCTCAACAGGTGGGGTCGTTTTTTTTCTGGCAACCATAACATACTCTCGCGCATTGGGATATCGATCGATTAAGCGTTTATACGCTGCCAGTGCAGAATCACCCATTGCCAAACCGTGTTCGTACACCCAGGCTGTAGCGAACTGTGCCTTCGCGCTAATATCCCAGGTTGTATCAAATTGGGCAACTTGCTTATAACCGGCAAGCGCCTGGTTGTATTTTCCGGCAAAATATAGAGATTCCGCTTCCAGGAATAATTTTTGCGCTTCTTCTTCCACAGAAGATTTATCGTTTACCTGGAACATTCCTTTATTTTTCATAATCTCCTGGGCAAATTCTGAGTCGATATAATTACTAAGTAATTCTTTTTCCAGGGAATACACCCGGGCAAGATCCTCATTACCCGGTGATCGGTAAATATAGACCAACGAGTAGAGCGCTTTGGGCGTTAAAATTGTGTCTTCGTAGGTTTCCAGGAATTTGTGATAATGATGTGCCGCCGAGTCAAAATTTTGCACTTTGAGCAAATAATATTCGGCAAGGTGATAGCGGTTGTTCATCAGGTCAAATTCAAATTCCGGCAATTTGCGTTTTTCCAACGGTTTTTTCTTTTCCTGTTCTTGCTGGCGATTGTTCCGGTTATTCCGATTATTTGGATTGTTTCGATTGAACTCGCTGCCTTGACCAAAACGGCTATTCTGGCCGGAGCTTTGACTATTAGCATTGGGGTTTCGATCATCTTCCTCTTGATTTTGGTTATTGCCGCGAAAGCCGAATGATTCCTCTTCCTGCTGATCCTGGTTTTGATTATTAGGATCGTTTTGGGGATTATTTCCAATTCCGGCGTTTTGAGAATTGGAGTTGAGATTTCCCAGCCGGTTTAAGGAATCTTGTTGCGCTCTTTGGAGTGAATCCTGGTATGTCTGGCTAAACCGGCTGGCAACATTATTAATGCCATCGTTACCCAAATCATCAATATTGGAATTCGCATTCTGCGAATTTCGATTTGCCACATTTTGTTGAGGCCGGTCTTGAATGGTCCCCTGCGCCCTTCCGAGAGAATCTTCATACTGCGCTTGATATAGCGAATCACGAAAACCAGGCTCATTCTCCAGGCGGAAAACCATTTTTTCTTCGTACTGGATTTTATCGCGAATTTCTTTAAACTCGCTTAAAAAAATGCGTTTGTTTTCTGCGACTTCAAGGCTATCAAATTTGTTGTAAAATTGCGCCACTTTACCATAATAAGTAACCGCGGAATCGATTTGGTTGTATTGATATTCATAAATTTTTGCCAGGTTAAATGATGCCTGGGCAGTTCCAAGACCAGGTTTGCGATCGCGTATCACCTCATCGTATTTGGCGATGGCATCTTCCAGCTTATTTTGAGTTTCATAATTTTCGCCAATTGCGGTTTTGATGTTTGCAACAAAGGGTTTAAATCGCGGTGCTGTTAGCATTTTTCGCAATACTTTGTATGCGTCATCAAATTTTCCGGATTTCGAGTATGATTTGGCGAGATTTAGTTTAGTGCGATATTCAATATCCAATGCCGGCGAGAATTTCTCGACTTTTTTATATTGCTCAATCGCATTTTTGTAATCATCCTGGATAAAGTAAGATTCGCCAAGCTGAAACAATAGCTGCGCTTTAAACTCATCATCAATCTTTTCCTTTAATGCTTTTTCCAGGTGTTCAATCGCCTGTTGATAATTTTCCTGCTCAAAGGCATATACGCCCAATGCAAAATTCGCTTCCGAGCGAATTTTAGAATCTTTGCTTGAGCTGAGCACTAACAGGAAAAAATCGTTAGCTTCTTCCGGTTTGTCTTCCCGCAATAGCGTTTTGGCATACCATAATTGCGCTTCATCTATCGATTCGCTTTTGCCATATTTACTAATAAATTGTTCCAGGTGTAATTTAGCCTGGGCATTTCTTTGGATATAATATTCGCTTTTGGCGATTAGGAGGAGTGCGTCATCCGCATATTTACTTTTTTCGGTGTAAATATCGATTAGTTTCCAGCATTTTTCAATGGTCGTTTCAAAATGCTTTTTAGCATTAGGGGCTACTTTATCCGGGTCGGGGTTTTCCTGCATCGCCTTTAGCGCTTCTTTATAACTATTATTGGCGTTAAAAAGCGTATTGTAATATGCACATCCTCCCAGGAGAATTATCATGGAGAAAAAAATTGTGAAAGTTCGAAAAGAGATATTCCACTGGGGAAAAATCAATTTGGAGAATTGTTTAAAGTTTCGGATTTGGAAAACGATTTTTTCTGGTGGTAAATACATAATTTAATGATTCTCAATTCTTTTTCTAACTTTACGAACTAACATTGCCAATTTTGGAAGAATCTCATCTGCCTCGGAAGCAAATCGCTGATCAACAATTGAACTCAATGGCGTTTCTTCCGGGTTTATTTCTACCAACAAGGCTCCATTACCTTTTGCAATATAAGGCAGCGAAGCTGCCGGCTCAACCAAAGATGAAGTACCGATTGAGAAAAATATTTCCGCTTCTGCAGCAAGCGATTGCCCTCGTGCGATTGCCGTTTGCGGCAGCATTTCGCCAAACCAAACGACGCCCGGCCGCAATAGCGAACCACATTGCGGGCATCGCGGAACATTATTTTCAAACTGCGCGGCATTTGTTTCCGTTTCATCACATTCGTACGTACAGTTTATGCACTTATCACGCATGATGTTCCCGTGAAGCTCAGTGATATTTTTAGTACCCGCGCTTTGATGCAAATTATCGACATTTTGAGTTATTACTGAAAATTCTGGGAAATATTGTTCCATCTCAACCAGGGCGTAATGCCCGGCGTTGGGTTTCACATTTTTAATGATATTTCTTCGCCAGCGGTACCATTCCCAAACCAGGGCCGGGTCTTCGAGAAAGGCATTCATATTCGCCAAATCCTGCGGTTTAAATTTATTCCAAAGGCCATCTTTTCCCCGAAAAGTGGGAACGCCGCTGGCTGCGCTAATACCGGCGCCGCTAGCCACAACTACATGGAAAGCAGCTTTTAGACGTTTAATTAATTTTTCCGAAACTGGCATATTTTCACTTCCTATATGAAAATCAACTCATCTTTGCCCCAAAACTGGTGCCAATGCAAAGCGCCGCTTTAATCAAAGGCGAATCTACCGGTACTTTTCGCTGCTTGTTCATCACGTTTTCAATCGGCACAGCTTCCAAATTAGAACCTTTAAGCGCAACCATACGATTGAATTTTTTCTGTGCAACCAATTCCATTGCTTTGACTGAGAATCGCGTCGCTAAAATGCGATCGAATGGAGTGGGTGTTCCGCCACGCTGCAAATGTCCTAGCACCGCAACCCGGCATTCGATGTCGGTTTCTTGCTCAATCTGGTTGGCGATTACATGGCTTATGCCGCCTAATCTTACCGGATCCGGGCTATCTTCGATAATTTTTTTATATACCTGTTCGCCACCGATTGGCCGCGCGCCTTCAGAAACGGCAACAATACTAAATCGTTTCCCAAATCGGCTGCGTTTTCTAACCACACTGACAATCTCCTGCACATCATAGGGAATTTCCGGGATTAAAATGACATCGCCGCCGCCGGCAATTCCGGATTCCAACGCCAGCCAACCGGCATTTCTTCCCATAATCTCCACGAGCAAAACCCGGTGATGAGATTGGGCAGTGGTATGCAAGCGATCAATTGCTTCTGTAGCAATGTAACGTGCGGAGTCAAACCCGAATGTAAGGTCTGTTTCCATCAAATCATTATCAATTGTTTTAGGAACACCAACTATTTGGGCGCCTTTTTCGGCCAGCTTACCGCTAATGCTCATGGTTCCGTCACCGCCGACGCAAATCAGGGCGGTTAGACCAAGATCTTCATATAATTCCATACATTTATCGGATTGATCAACGACATGGCGATTTTCGTCTTTTCCAATATGAACGGCAAATGGATTCGCTGTATTGCTGGTTCCCAGGATTGTGCCGCCCTGGGTTAAAATGCCGGAGACATCTTCCGAGCGCAATATGGAAAAGCGCCCTTCGTTAAACCCTTCGAAACCATCATGAAAACCAATAACTTCCAGGCCGTATTCCCCGATCGCCGTTTTTGTAACGCCGCGAATAACCGCATTTAGCCCGGGGCAATCCCCACCGCCTGTTAAAATTCCAATTCGTTTTTTACCCAAACTAAAATGATCCTTTGTTTTATTTATTCAGCCTACCCAAAAGGGGCCACTTCGTGGCGAAACACAAAAAAAGGTATAAAAAATTTTGATTTTAGTGTGTTTAACAGACTAAATAGCCACCCTTTATTCTTTAAAAACTAACTAATTTATAAAATTCAAGCAAGTGATACATCATCAAATTTTAATCTTTCCTTGGAGAAGAGTGTTTGCTTAACTTGCGAAGGATTCGCTGCTGGCGATGTTTTAATTGCGGAATATATTTTAGCAAATCCGACCGCATGTCGAGCTGCCGAATGGTTTCAAGATATTGCAGCCCTTTTTCTACGACCTCTTTTGCACACGCAAAATCTTTATCTTCGTGTTCATAAAATTTTGCTAACTCTTCAATTACAGCAGGATCGTAAACTTGATTTTCCAGCAGTTTTTGAAGATGCTGTTTTGCTGCGCCGGGCTGCCCGATTTTTTTGTATACCATCGATAGCAAAAACATGGCCTGGTTTCGCAAGCGCGATTTTTCGATAGCTGTTGAATTCTCAACAATATTTTCTAACAATAAAATGGACTCATCATATTGTTTATTCTGAAAATAGTATTTTGCTAAAGAGAATTGATCCTCTTCGTGGATTAGATGTTCAACCGGAGATTCGCAAATTGCAGCAATTTTGATGGTCAGTAAAACCATATTGACAATATCATGGTAGTTGTGTTCCAGTACATCTCGTAAATGAAGGGCCTCGCGCTTGCGAATAAACTCGAAATAGATTTGAGGGATAAGTTCGCCGGGAATATCTCCGATGCGGTGTTTTTGCAAAATGTGTTTTTCCAGGCTTTGCAAATCGCAAGCGGGCAGGCGCAGTCGCCAAATTCGCCGCGCGGCATGTAAAACATCAACATGGGAGATGTCTTCCAAAACGGTCATCATTCGATTTAAAATAAAACGGTTTTTTAACAATGGAATGTCGAATGACTTTCCATTAAAAGACACGGTAAATTGAAAATCCCGCAGCAACCGCTCCAAATGCGTTAACATTAACCACTCGTGGCCAAAATCCGGGAGCAAATATTGCCGCACAACAATATGGTCTAATTCCAGGTGACCAACTCCAATCAAAAACGGATACGTTCCGGTTCCGCCTGCTAAACCGGTCGTTTCCGTATCGATAAATAACGCATGTTTTAGATTTGTCGTTGTTTCCTTTTCAAGAGGTGCAGCAGGCAAATCGGAGGTTATGCGATGTAAGTAATTTACTTCGAAGCCATTTGTGCGGAGGGCGGCAAAATAAGGCTCTTGATATAGCGGATAAATATTTTCTTTTAGCAGAATAAACGATTTTTCTTCGCGAAGCACTTTAATATCAAGCTCTCGCTGTAGATCAAGTATCCAATCTTCAACCTCCGGTGTTTGTTGTGCCGGAGGTTCTTTGGTTGAGTCTAATCTTGCTAATCGATCTTTTATACTCATTATTAACGGTGTTAGTATAACAAAAATTGCTGTCGGATTTTTTTAAATGTATTGCTTTCTTCGACCCAGCGCTCTTCCATTGTGTTTAGCGGTTGCAATTCTTCGATCATTTTACGGAGCCAATCATTTCCGGCCAAGATATCAAACGGCATTTTTTCATACTCGTATTCGTACGGCGGCTGTTTCCAGGCAAATTTCTCAGGATACATTTTTACGGTTTCTCTAAGAATCGCGATTGTTGTTAAAAATGGTTTGAATATTAAAGGATCGGTTACATGAATAAAGCAGCCGCCACAAATTTCCCCGGCATGTTTATGAAACGTTGGCTGGAATTCCAGCGGGCGAAAAACAACGCCCGGTAAGTTATGTTGTTTTAGCCGGTTTACCAGTTCCCAACCATTCATCCATTCGGCGCCAAACATTTCGAAAGGGCAGGTTGTGCCACGCCCTTCGGATAGGTTTGTTGCTTCCAATAAACACATTCCCGGGTAAACCAGGCAGCTCTGTGACGTTGGAATATTGGGCGATGGCATTGCCCAGGGCAAACCGGTGTTTTCAAAATACATTTTTCTTTCCCACCCCTCCATCTTTACCACCGTTAATTGGCTTTCAGGAAAGAATGTTTCTTTAAAATAAGTCGCAATTTCTCCGATTGTCATCGCGTGCCGGATTCCCAGGGACTCCAAGCCGACAAAGCTACGAAAGTTTTCATTCACAAACGGGCCTTCAATTTGTTCGCCGCCAATTGGGTTTGGGCGATCCAGTACTACGATTTCTATATCGAGTTTTCGGCATACTTTAAAGCACAAGAACAATGACCAAATAAAGGTATAATACTTCGCGCCGACATCTTGTAAATCAACAACCAATGCCTCTACTCCGGATAGCATCTCGGTTGTCGGTTCGCGATTTTCGCTATAAAGCGAATAGACTGGAATTCCAGTACGGCAGTCGCGGTACCCTTGCCATTCTATCATATTATCCTGGGTATGCCCCCACAGACCGTGTTGGGGACCTATCAAACAGTTTAGTTCTATTGTATTTTCCAGGTGTGCAGTGTAAAAAACATCCACAGCATGTTTCAGGTCGCGGGTTATCGACGCTTGATTGCAAAGTAATGCAATACGCTTGTTTCGAATTTTCTCAAATTTATTTAAGGCGAGCGAATCCAAGCCAGTATAAACGATCATCATTACCTCATCTTTTCTGTTTAAAATAGAGGTTTAATGTTTATATTTCAATCCTTTTGATATTTGCAAAACTATCTTTGGTTTGAATTATTTTTACTGTTGTATTCTTTTCTTAAAATGTTTATAATTCCGCCAGGGTATCACTAGCACCAAATTCGTTTTTTCTCTCTCTTTTTAGACCAGGTATGGTTTTTTAATTAACATTACTGATTTACAAGTTAGAAGCACGAAAGCATAATAAAGGAAATATTATAATACGGGAGTACGAAAATGAGATAAAATCATCAGCTTATACGGGGATAAGCAAGACGATAGATGTTTCTTCCACAAATCGATTTTTTTGATTAAAGAATTGAGTGGATTGCCGATAATAAGTTTTATATTCTAGATCGGGTCTTAACAGAGCAAATCAAGGTTAGCGTTTATTAGCGAATTCTATTTCATTTACTAGCCAAATAATACCTACTCTGCCTTTTACTAGAACATTACACTTTTACATTATTGATTGAGGATAAAAATTAAGGGTGAATTATAGCACTCTATAGATGAAGTTTACCATTAGCACATTCGAATGTAATATCACAAACTCAGGAGATTAACAGAATGCCTGCGACGCAAATAAGTTTGATAGCAATTGAGGTTCGTAAATGGGATCTCGAAACGCAGAAGATTACACTAACCAGTTTTTACCTTTTAAAGGGTAAAGAAGAAAACAATAATTTTGATGTAAGCATTTTACAGCCGCCGGAGATGGTTGAAGAATTTTTAGGGAAACTTAGGTTTGAGTCCGAAAAGAATTTACGTGAAAAATTGAATGATGAAGATATAGATATTGAATTCGACAATGAGACATTTCTTCGCCAAAAGATATACAACTACTTTAAGCGTATTACCTCGGAATTAAACAACCCCCGCCGCAAAAAAGGCCAGTCAAAAATGATATTCACGACTCATATGGATGTATACAATGAGAACCAGGATATCACCTTTCTACCGGCGAAAATCCAGTTTTTTGTTGTAGTAAATTGGGCGCGTAAATACTACGAAAAAGAAGATTATAAAAAAGCAGTAGAACCTTTAAGAAAGCTAATAAAAGTTGATCCTAATTATGGATTGGGTTTTAAGCTTTTAGCTCGTTCTCTAAAAAAAATCCGCAAATATGACGAAGCCATGCGGATGTACGAAAAGTATGCCGAGGTTGATAATTCGCTTGATGCCTGGTTAGATTTGGCAAAGTCTTATCGAAAAGGGAAAATTTTTGATAAGTCAGAAGAAATTTACCACAAAATTTTGAAGGATTACGAAGGCAATAAAGAAGCTCGTATTGGCTTAGCCCAAATTAAATACGCGACCAAAGATAAAGGTTATTTAAAAATCTTGGACGAGCTTCATAAAGATGACCAGGAATGGTTGAATGAATGGCTGGTAGAAGAATTTAACTTTCGAATTTATCTTTCGGAAAAAACCTTACTTTCGCCGGAGCAGGCCGCAAACTTTTTAGGGTTTAACCAGATTTTTGAACTTACCCAACGTGCCTTCAAAAATGATGTTCCATCGCATTTTAACCCTTCTAAAGCCCGGCTCAGTTTTTATAAAGAAGAATTAGAAAACTGGGCAATGGTGATGAATCGCTACAAATGCCTGGCTGAAGAGGTTGTTTTGTTTCCGGATAGGATTGATCTGACAGAAGTGCCCAGGGAAGAATCCGAATCAGGAAAATCCAATGAATCCACTCCTCAAACGAGTAAAAAACCTGCCACTAAAGTAACAAAAGTTGAAGACATTCTTGCTCAAATACGAGCACGCAAAGCGCAACGGCAAGCGGAGCAAGCAAATAAAAATGCCAAAGAGGGCAAAAGTAACCATAAGACGGAAGAACCGAAGAAAAAAACCCGAAAAACCACTGCTTCTCGAAAAGCAAAACCTGTAAAATAAAACAGGTGTTTATTTTAGAATATATAAGAAATGCGAGATATCCCTCTCTTGAGGTCTCGCATTTCTTATATATATTCCTTCAAAAAATATCGTTGCGTTTCATTTCATCAAACCGTTCATAAAAACCTAATCTTTGATGACAAACACCGTTAACTCCCTGGGTCCATGTACACCTAAAACGAGTTTTTTTTCAATATCTGCTGTGCGGCTGGGGCCGGTAAAGTAGATAAGTGAAGACCGTTTGTCTAAACCGGTTGTTTTGATTTGGCGATGAAAGTCTGCCAGGGTTGCAACTAATGAGGATAACCAGCTAATAACAATTACGGAAGGCGGCACTAATGTAAGCGCTTTCGAAGGATGATTTTCACCGGTAAATACAATTGTTCCGGTTTGTGCAATTAAAAAGTCACATGTTGTTATAGCATAATCCGCAGCAGCCAATTGGTTACGATATTTCTTTACATCAAACCCGGCTGGTTTTACTGCCGGAATCCATTCCACTTTATATTGATTTTTATCCAAAACCGAACTCAACGACAAATCTGCATAACGCAGCGATTGGTAGCCAATTATCCTGGCGGCTTTTTTATCCTCAATAAACTCTCCAATTCTACCACCGAGGCTCTCTCTGTAAACGAACTCTGCAACGCCACTAAGCTTTTCTAATTCTAATTGAAATTCTTCAAATAGCGATGCTTTTAAATTCGCAGTTTTTGTCGATATGGTGTTTACACTTTGGATTTATGCTCTCCTTCATTTTTCCACCATTCCCTAAACGACAATTGTGGGATTTTCGGCACAGTTCTTGAATTACTCCATTTAGGAATCCGATGTTTTTTACCAATCAACTTTTGAAAAAATTTGGCTGCTTTATTTACTGCTAAAATTCTTTTCGGCGACTTCATAATTGCGTTAAATCCTTTGATCGCAAAATTTTCCGAAAGCGAAGTGTATTTTTCTTTCACAATACGATTTCGCTGGTAAAGTAATAAATGATGCAATGGAATTTTTACCGGGCAAACTTCCGAGCAACTTCCACAAAGGGAGGATGCAAACGGCAAATCTTTAGCATTCTCCAATCCCAAAAGTTGAGGAGTAATAACTGCGCCAATTGGCCCCTGGTAAACCCAGCCATAAGCGTGCCCGCCAATGTTGCCATAAACCGGGCAGGTATTATAACAAGCACCGCAGCGAATGCAATATAAAGCCTGTTTTAAATGATCGTCATCTAAAAAAGTACTGCGATTGTTATCTACCAAAATATAATAAACAGTCTCCGGGCCATCAAAAGCAGCTGGTTTGCGCGGCCCGTCGATCATCGAAACAAAGCTGGTAAATTTTTGACCGGTACCGCTAATACACAATAATCGAAGAAAAATGGCTAAATCTTCCACAGCCGGTATCAACCGCTCTATACCGATAAATGCAACATGCACATTGGGCAGTGTTGCGCACATTCGAGCGTTACCCTCGTTCTCTACAATAGCGATATTACCGGTTTCCACAATGCCAAAATTTGCCCCGGTAATGCCCATATCCGCTGTAAAAAATTTTTCGCGAAGGATATTTCGGGCAGCGCTCGTTAACACTTTCGGATCTTCGGAATAAGCAATGCCAAGTTTCTCCGAAAATAATGCTGCAATCTCCACTCGCGATTTGTGCAGTGCCGGGCCAATCAAATGAGACGGTGTTTCTTCTGCAAGCTGAATAATATATTCGCCTAAGTCCGTTTCGACCACTTCATAACCATGATCGATCATAAACCGGTTAAACCCAATTTCTTCCGTGAGCATCGACTTGGATTTAACAATTTGTTTAACCTTGTGCTTCCGGGCAATTTCATCAGCAATTTGGAGGGCGGCCTGCGCATCTTTAGCACGAAATACTTCGATACCGCGCTTGCGGGCGTTTTTTTCGAACGTATCCAGATTTTCCGGAAGGTTATCGATAATCTTTCGTTTAATTTGATGGGCTTGCTCGCGCAATTCTTCCCATTCGGGAGTTTCTTCAGAGACTTGTTTGGTTTTCGAAATTGAATTAAACGCGGCCTTCGAAATATTATGGCGCATCGTTTGGTTATTCAGATGCCTGGGTAGATTTTTTTTGAAATCTTTTGTTTGTGGGTTCATTACTGATTGTAAAATTCACGAATAAATTCAAGAACGTCTTGCAGGTTTCTTCGAAACGTTTTCATTCTCTATAAGTTCAACAGTTTCAATAGGTTGAACAAAATCAAAATATAATTCAATAAATTCGAGGTTTTTCATTTCTTAAGAAGAAGATTTAGCTTGTCAACCGCTTTACCCAAATTCCTAACCACCTCATTTAAGTATGTCCATTCTACCCAATCTTCATGAGCCTGGAAAGTATCCGGTAAGTTTTTTGCAAATTCATCAAAAGACATTTTGTATTTCGTTTCAAATTTCGAAATGCTCTTTTGCAACGTTTTTATTTTTTTTTCTTTTTGAAGCAGTTTTTTTTTAGCAACTGATTTTATCGCTTCGATGTAAAGCGGTTCGTCTATATCTTCTATAATTTCTCTAAAACCATTTGGCAATTTTAAAGTAATTTCTTCCATTTTATTCCTTTTTTGTTCGAAGATAAAGCAAAGCATTCAAGAAATCAAACAGGTTTTCTTGAAATCTATTTATTGAATGCCCACAAATTGCTCCATTGCAGCCAAAGTGCAATTCGAAACGTAAATTCGGAAAATGTATTTCCGGAAATATGTTGAAAATTATTAAAATCATTAAATGTCAAATCGATGCTAATATGCCCGGCATCGTGTGGTTTATAAAATGCCGAAAGGCCATATTGCCAGCGACGTTCCACTATGCCAAAGGGAAACGGCTCGCTATATCCTTCTTCAACAGTAAAGTTTAAAAAATCTTCATTAAATTCCCCCTGCACGCTGCCTTCACCTTGACGGGTAAGATTTCCAAATAGCTTTACATTCAGTTCCGGCTTAAACCAGTAAGAAAGCGCTGAACTGAATCCCCAAAAATTATTTCCAAGCGCATGCCCGATAACCCGGTTGCGGTGGAGGTATTTATTCCACTCATTTTCGGCAATATTGTAGGTGCGATTGCGAACTTGCACATATTCAAAATTAAACAATCCTCCCTTTAGCCCGACAGGATTACTCCAATTTGCACCGGCAATCAAACCCAACTCATTGGGTTCCAAATCTCTCGGTTCCTCATTATCCACCTGGAAATCATCGATTAAAAATTCGCCGTATATTTCCCAATTTGGAAATAGATATAAATCCCAATCGAGATTATATAATAAATTGGCATCCGGAACGCCGCCTTCATGATTTACATTATGGGCATAGTAAACGCCCAATGGATTCATAAATCCCAATTCCCATACCCTGCCCGGGCCGCCGTATAGTGCAACTTCCGAAAATCCAAAGAATAGTTTATTTTTGATATTTAGACCAATCCGATGCCCATTCAAATAGCGATTGGCAGCGGTGCCAGATTGCGAATTTCTTGTGCGATCAAGAAACATTCCCCAGAAAGAAAACTGTAGAAACTTTTTGCCTAAACGAACCTGGTACATATCAAACGTTCGGCTATTGTCAGAAATAAGCAACTGGCTGCTGCGCCCGGGGCCGAGCTGTTTAAAGTCTCGCCCGAATTTTACATCCAGCCAATCGAGGTTTACAGCGATATATCCTTGTTCTACAAAGGCATGCAGCCCGCGGAACTCTTTTCCGATATAGTTTGGCGGTCTATCATCAAATATTTTTACGCTGTTATATAGCGTTAGAAAATCTTTCCAGAATAAACCAGCCTGGGTATTGGCAAAAAAGCCAACTTCATTATCCGCTTTATTGGAATTTAAATAGTTTATTTCTCCGTAAGCCCCCAACTTAAGGCGCGGATCAACAGTCTCGGGAAAAAAGCGAATTTGCAAATAGTCTATCGCTTTTTTGATAAGTGATTGCCATTTGCTGTCTTTGGAATTACCCAACAGCCGCATTTCCGGGGTAAATTCACGGTAAAGCAGCTTCACAATTCCTTTATCGCGCTTCTGCTCCTTTAATTGATCCCATTCTACCTGCAACAGTTGCTCGGCGATTTGCTGCCGGGTGTAAGGGCGTTCAATAACCCATAACTCCGGCAAATAACCACGCACTTTTAAATAATCGATATGCGAATTTGCCCAATGGGAAGGCAGTAATGTTTCCTGTGCCTGGGCTGTTAGACAGTAAAAAGAAATAATCCGAAGGATAAAGAAATTCAGTTTTTTCATAGATCAAGCTCCGAAAAATTTGCAGGATAATATAAATAAAACAGGCAGTAGGCAAAAGGCAATAAGCAATTCCAATCTATCAGGATACTGCTTGCCTGCTGCGTACTGCCTGCTTTGAGGTTTCGTTAAAAAGTGA
>CAXHHS010000051.1:0-15975 GCA_964015645.1 uncultured bacterium | reverse complement strand
GATTTCCACCACATCCATTCGTGCAGCTGGAAATCGTTTTAAAAACACTTTCGGATATTCATACGCTGCGCCCCCAAACATTACCACCTTTTTGAATCCCGGTTTGAAATGTTCGGCGAGATGGTAATATTTCATATACTGATCGACTAGCTCGCCGCTATCCAAAAACATCGAGGCACTGTTTTCATTATTGATGCGCATCCTTAAAGCCAGTTTTTGGGTGGACTCATCAGTAAACGGATAAATCCAGATGCGATTGAATTCGGTGTCGACATCTATAAAACCCTCATGAATTTCGCTTAACACAACTTGATGATGAATATAAAGGCTGGTCAGAAGTAGCAGGAAAAAACCAACACGTGTTTTTTTAAGCCAATTCGGCATCAGCATAACCGAAACTAAAATAAGCGTGATTGCCAGGGCAAATAATATCCGCGTTGTACCGAAATTCGGGATCAATACATACCCCGCCAAAAAAGTGCCCAATATGCTGCCAACCGTAGAGATTGCATATAAATTCCCCACCGTAGCGCCGGTTGATTGGAGATTTTTTAACTTCAACTTTACAGCATATGGTGAAACCATGCCTAATAAAATACTGGCGGGCGCAAATAAAATTAGGGAGGCAAAAAAGGCGCACCATTTTTGATCCTTTATGGCGGAAAGCAATAGCTCTAAAGCGATATCTTTGATTAAGGTGGTAAGAAAAATCGCCACCGCCCCTAAAAGGATAATCAGCGAAAGCGTCTTAATTTGTGGGTGTTGATCAGCATATTTACCACCCAGCCAGTAGCCAAAACTTAAGCTGCCCAATATTACACCGATTAAACTGGTCCAAACATAGACCGAAGTTCCGACATAAGGCCCCATTACTCGTGAACCAAGAATTTCAAAGATCAGTACCACCGCACCGGAAATAAACACAGCGATTTCTAAAGCGTACCGTTTGCGTTGGGCTGTTTTCCTGGGCATCGATTTGCCTCTTTTTTTCAATTAATATGTTTTTTCCAAGAAGAATAGAGCATAACTTCCCAGAGCGGTTTTTGCAAGTGCCTTTTAATTCGATTACCTAATTCTAAAGGTAATGTTGTAGAAATCTTATCAAAGGAGATTAATTTGCCAGCTTACCTGTAATAGTTAATTGACATCGTTATCGAAAGCTTTGAAGGTTTGATACCCGAGAAGGATCGGTACGCCCATTTCATTACTATTACAGGGAATACAAATTTTATTTGTGTTCCTTTACCCGATGGAGGTAAAGGTTATGCAAAGATTAAGATGGCAATTAATTTGTTATGATAATTCTATTTTAAAATATTGTTCGCATTGCCGAAAAAAGGTGAGGTTTATAAATTCAAATAAGATTAGAAGAAATGCCAATGGCAAGAACATCTATGAATTTATCATTTACAAATGTCCAAAAGATCACACGTGGAATAAGAAAGTGCCGCCGAAAAGTAAAAAGGTGAATGAAGTAGAGCCAGTTGCAATGAATAACAAATCGCTGATCGATGAAATAGATTGGTTTGCAGATGGAGTAGAGGAAAAAATCGAAATATTCTTGGAAATTGTTGTTGGAAAATGGAGACTGGATAAATTGCTGGCGGCTCAATTGAAAGGCATGAGTCGGTCAGCTGTATCAGCTATGATCGATAGAGGCCAAATTTTACTCAATGGTAATACAACAAAGGGGAAAAGTTTCCTGAAGACAGGGGATACGATCCTCCTATGTAAAAATCAATAATATGTACAAGCAGCGATAAAATCCGGCATTGTTCGTATGAATCAACATTACACCGAATCCATTAACAATGTGGGAAATAACAAAACCCTATCCGGAATTGCGAGTTATTCTTATCAGCGGTTCATCGCATGTCGACAAATCTACTCTTGCTGAATTTCTGGCTTTAAAGTTAGGATAGGATTGCATTTCTACGGATCGCCTTACTCGCCACCTGGCCGCCCCCGTCTTTAGAAAAACTATCTCGAGAGTACCTTGAACTCATTGATTTATAATCCAAATTGACCATTATCAAAGAACGTTTTAACGCGGATATGATCCCGAAATTCCTGCTAACGTTTCTCCTTCTTTTACTTCCTATTCTTATCAAAGCTCAGCCTGCGCAATTACGATACCCGGTTTGGGAAAATGGCAAATACGGATTTATCAACGATTCCGGAAAGGTTGTTATTGAACCCCAATTTGATGGCGTTACCCGTTTCTCGGAAGGATTGGCTGGTGTCAGGATTAAAGACCATTGGGGATTTATTGACGGAACCGGCGCGGTTGTTATCGAAATCAAATTTGATGATGCCAACGCTTTCTCGGAAGGACTGGCTGGTGTCAAGATAAAGAATAAATGGGGTTTTATTGATTCGACCGGAGTAATGGTGGTTCAGCCCCAATTCGCATCGGTAAGGGAGTTTGCCAATGATCTGGCGTTGGTTCAAAAATCCCGGAAATTAATTTCTACGAAAGCTGAAAATCGCTGGGGATTTGTTGACAGATCGGGAAATTATATGATTGAGGCCCATTTTGAACGCGCTCATCCGTTTTTCGAAAATATCACCTCTGTAAAACCCTACAAAAGTTTTAACCGGCGCGGTCCCTGGCGGTTGATAAATCGTCGCGGCCAATTTGTTTCGGAAGAAAAGTATGACGCAGCCAAATCTTTCTCCAAAGGATTAGCAGCTGTGCGCATCGGAAAAGAATGGCAATTTGTCGATACGACCGGCAACCCGCTGATAAGAGGTTTACAATGTACGGAAGCAGTTAATTTTTCGGAAGGTTTGGCGCGAATCCGCTTTAAAAATTCCTGGGGATTTATTGATAAAACCGGAAGCCTGGTAATCAAAGCCAATTTTCAATGGGCGCATGATTTTTCCGAGGGATTGGCAGCGGTAATGCAGGATAACAAATTCGGTTACATTAGCAAAAATGGGGAATGGCAGATTAAGCCGCAGTTTGATTCCGCCTTGCCATTTTCAAAACAATTGGCAAAAGTGAAGATCAGGAAACAATGCGGTTACATTAATCGAAATGGGAGGTTTGTATGGGGGCCGGTGGAATGTTATTAAACATATCGATCACTAATGAAAGCAAATTATGAGCAAATTGCCAAACAAAGTTGCCATTGTTACCGGAGGCGGGCAGGGCATTGGTAAAGCGATTACAATGCAGCTGTTGAAAGATGGCTTTAGCGTTGTAATCGCAGAAATCGATCCCGAAGCCGGGGAAGAATGCGTCGATGAGTTAACTTCATTGGGTGACATAAAATTTATTTCAACCGATGTTTCCGGTGAGCCATCGGTGAAAAATTGTATCGAGCAAACCGTTGTCTGGAAAGGGCGAATTGATGCGTTGATCAACAACGCTGGAATCGGTGTCTGGGGAAAACTCGAGGATTTGCCGCTGGCCGACTGGATAAAGTGCCTCAACACCAACCTGACCGGCTGTTTTTTGACGGTTAAACACGCTGCAAAACACCTGCGGAAAACCTGTGGTGCGATTGTAAATATTGCCTCGATTTGGGCACAGCAGGTGAAATCGGATGGTGATGCATACGCAGCTAGTAAAGCCGGCATGGTCGGATTGACGCAATCACTGGCGGTAAATTTGGGGCCGGAAATCCGCGTAAACTGCATTAGCCCCGGTTGGATCATAGTTGATGAGTGGAAAAAACAGGCAGTTCGCAAGCCACCAAACCTACGGCCAATTGACCATGAACAGCACCCCGTCGGGCGGGCTGGTAAGCCGGAAGACATTGCCTCACTGGCGGCGTTTTTGATATCTGATGGAGCCGGGTTTATAAGCGGTGAAAATTTTATTATCGACGGGGGAAGGGCCAGGAAACAGGGGTATGCAGAGTGATAATGAAATTTCAAGGTTTTGCCACGAGAAATCTAGTTGGATTGTGGATGACGAAGGAGAACGCCATCGGAAAATATTGGACATAGATTGGAAAGAAAGCTTGTCATTATCAATGGCGCTCCCGGCGTTGGAAAAACAACAACTTGCAGAGAATTGCAACGACTGCTTGACCGAAGCGTCTGGCTTGACGGCGATTGGTGCTGGATGGCAAATCCCTGGATTGTTACGGAAGAGACAAAGAGAATGGCGGAAGGTAATATGGCCTTTCTGCTGGAGAGCTTTCTCAATTGTTCTGAATATCGATTTGTGTTGTTTTCATGGATTTTCCGCAGCGACGAAGTGCTCAAAAATATTTTAGTTCGTTTGAGAACTACAGATTTCGTGTTACAGAAGTTCACTTTGACATGTCACGAAAATGCCTTCCGAAATAGACTTAAAATCGCGGGAAGAGAAAAGTCTAAAGTTAAGGAATGCGTTGAGGCACTGTATTTATGCGAAAATACAGATTCGGTAAAGGTCGATACGACTAATAAGTCAATTGGTCAAGTCGTTAAATTTCTACATGACAAAATTATAGAGAGAGCGGGAATCTGAAATGTGTAAATCAATACTGATTAAGAAAATAATTAATTTGAAGGTTAAAGAGTTGAAAATATTAACTTTAGTCTCAAAGCAAAAACGCCAATTCTCAAACGTGCAAAAAATAATTATTCTTCTCTGCATCTTCCTGGGAGTGGCATGGGCACAATCGCCGCCGCCTTTTACTGATTACAACGAAAAGCTTGAGCGCAACATCAAGAATAAAAAGCATGGTTTCCTGGCCGGGAATCTGCTCTATTATGTTGGCGGTCAGGCAAACGATCGTTTTGATATCATAGAAGAGGAAACCATCGGGTTTACTCACGGATACTTTCGCGATGGGCGTTCGCGGGGGAATGGCATTGCTACCGGCGCCGGTGGTACCGGCCATGATAAATGGGGCTGGGAGTTCTATCGCCGCACCAAAATTGCCTACGGCACGGTGATTTTCGGCGCGCTGCGTACTGAAAATCTGGAGCCAGTATCGATCATCTGGCGGCCGGATCGAATGGTTTGCACTTACAATGTCAACGGCGTGACCTTAACCGAACAAAAGTTCATTACTGAGAATGATGTGCTCGTCTCCATCATCACCAGCAGCCACCCGGTTACGTTGGAATTTGACGGCCACAGTTTTGTCGATACCAGGAATATCCCCACGTTTGACGGCGATCCGCCCAACATACCATATAGCCAGCAACGTACCGCTGCCGCCCGCTTCGATACCACAAATAATGCCATACATATTTTGGAAGGCGGCACGATAATGACGAAAACTGATTTTGGAATCCCGGCGGTGGAAGCCAAACTGATGTATGACAGCATGAGCGTCGTTCTCAGCAGCACGGCCGATTTTACCGACCGGTATTCGATTGAACAGGACAGCGAAGGCCGGCAAGTCTATTCCTTTCGGGTCCCTTGCGATCAAAATGGTGTTGCGATAGCTTTTGCCATGGGCGATGATTATGATGAAACGGTCGCCCGGGTGAATGTGGCGCTTTCTGATCCCGAAGGGGCTTTGCAAGACAAAAGTGAAGCGATGAATGATTTACTCAATAATCAAATTCCCTATTTCCGCTGCTCTGATCCTGAGGTTGAGAATACCTATTATTACCTCTGGGCGCTCTATTTTATGTATATGATCGATGTCGGCAAGGGCTGGGAACTATATCCGCACACCCAGACTGCCGTTAATAATTTTATGGGGCTGCATCGTTATGATGCCTGCGCCTACATTCCCTTTGGTTCCTGGGCGGTCGATAAGGAAACCTACGGTTTTGGCAATGCTCTTACCTGGAAATTCCTCCTGCCGTTTGCGAGATCGCCGGGATTAATACCGGATAATATAGGCATCACCTGGTTCTCTCCTACCTGGGGCGATATGACTGGCCATGTGGAAGGCTCCTGGAAGCTTTATGAACATTCCGGGGATATGCAATTTATTACAGAGATTTATGATTTCTACCGCGAGTTGTGGTGGAATGGGATCAATATCAGCATCGGCCGGGGATTGAATGCCGCAAATACGCTTATCAAAATGGCCGTGGCCACCGGAAGTGCGGCAGATACCCTGCATTGGGCCGCTATGCGCGATGAAATGATTCCACAATGGGAATCCCGCTGGGACGGCGTCAACTTTTACGGATCGCCGGCCATCCGGGATATTAATAATATTACTTCCATGATTTACCCGGGAATGCCCGACGAATGGGCGCGAAAGATGGTTAACAATTGGGTGATGAATTCCGAAGTGGGCTATTTGGATGAAGTTCCCCTCAATATTCGCGCCAAGGATTCCCAGCAGATCGCGCCATTTGTGGTTTCTACGCTGAGCACCTGGATGGCGGTGGAAGGAATGTTCCGCCACCACACGGACAGCGACGCCATTTTCTGCACCCTGGGGCATATCAAGGGGATGAATCGCGATTTCGGGTTTCCTATTACGCCGGAAGCCTGGGATGAAAATTACGATCCCTGGGGCGATATGTATTACAACTGGGATGGCGCGATCATGCTGCCGATCATTGAGCGATTGGCCGGCATCCACTATTCGGTGGTTGATGACGAGTTCATCATCAATGACCACCTCCCGAAGGAATGGGATTTTATCGAAACGATTGTGCCGGTTACCCAAGGTGGCGTTACAGATTGGATCACCGTGCGAATAGAGAGCAGCGAATCCGGCGGAGTGATTGAAAAAAATATCTCGGTGTCCGGCAATTCACTGCAAAATCTGCGTATCCAGCCCTGGCTGGAAGATCGTGATTTGCTGGCAATCGGTGACTCGGCAAATTTCGTGCAAGAATTAGCGAATGGGCATGCTGATTTTTCGTTCGCGAATACAACAGATGCCGGTATTTCCATTACGCTTTCGATCAATCAAAAGCCCACCGGCATATTTGCGGATAATTTCCGGGTTCGCGAAGATGAACCGCCTGGCACATTGGTCACCTTGCTGCGCAGCAAAGACGCCGATTCCCTTGACACCCATTCCTACAGCATCGCCAGCGGTAATGATCACAACGCCTTCGGGATTTCCGGCGATTCGCTACAGATCGCACAGGTGTTGGATTTCGAAACCCAAAATTTATACGACCTGCGCCTTCGTACCACCGATAATCACAGTGGTTTTTATGAAGAGTCATTTACTCTCCGGGTAATTGATGTATTGGAAGGTATTGATTCAACCTTTGCCGATACCCTGGCAGAAACCTTTACCGGGCCGGAATTTGACCAGGGCAGCCAGCCAAATGGATTCTGGGAATTGACCGATGGCGGCGGTGAATTTAATAACCAGGGACAATACACTGTATTTACAAATTCCGGTTCAGCCGGGTTGAGAGGCACAATAGGCCAGGGTTCATTCACGGCCTACTTTACTATCAGCCAGATTGACTGGATAAAAGATTTTGCCAAAGTGAACCTGGAATTTTGGGATAACAGCGATAATAACTTGCTGTTTTTTGTCGAGAAAGGCAGCACCTGGATGTCATTTATTGTTGATATGCGCACTGATGGCGCCAATTTCCGGCAAATAAACCTACCCATTAACACGCCGTCTTCAGTAAAGTTCAAAATACACTGGAATGAGGATGCCAAAGAATGGCGGGTATGGTATGGCCTAAACGGCGTGGAACCGACCATTGAGCCGGCCGGCAGCCCGATTTCCAATTACATATTGTCCTCACAGCCGGAACGTTGGGTAAATCTAAAAGTCGGGCAGTGGAATGATGGCGAGGTTTCGGCGGATTTTGATTATTTCGAGATCATCCGCGATGTGCCGGTGGGTATCGCCAGAAGTGATGATGTCAATTTGCCAAAGCAGTTTGAATTAGGGCAGAATTATCCCAACCCCTTTAATCCAACAACCATCATTCCTTTTGCTTTACCCGCCAGCGAGCAGGTTTTACTAATTATCTACGATATATTGGGGCGGAAAGTAAAAAAACTGGTCAATCAACAACTACCACCCGGCCAATATAAGGTGAGTTGGGATGGCCGGGATGATTTCGGGAATTTCGTTTCCACTGGAATCTATATCTACCGCATCCGGGCAGGAAATTATCATGAAACCCGCAAGATGTTGTTTATTCGTTAATAAAGGAGGAGGCGATATGCTCATTTATAAGTGGATATTCATATTGGGAGGGCTTTTATTAAGCGTTTTGTTTTCCTGCAATGAAAAGAATCAAGCGCAGCCAACGGTAAAAGAGGAAAATATTATGAAAACGGCTTTTGGCCAATTGCCGTCCGGGGAGAAAGTAGACATTTATACAATCAAAAATTCGCACGGCATTGAACTACGGGTAACAAATTACGGCGGCATTATTACCTCGCTAAAAGTGCCGGGTAAATCCGGTGCTATGGCTGATGTGGTGTTAGGATACGATTCGCTGCAACATTACCTGGAGGGTTCGCCCTATTTTGGCGCCATTATCGGTCGCTACGGCAATCGCATTGGCAAAGGCAAGTTTGTTTTAAATGGCACGGAGTATACTCTGGCAACCAACAATGGCAACAATCACTTGCACGGCGGTATTAAGGGATTTGATAAAGTGCTTTGGCAGGCCAAACCGTTCGAAAACAGTGAAGGCGTTGGGCTGGTGTTCACTTATCTGAGCAAAGACGGGGAAGAAGGATACCCGGGGAATCTATCTTGCAAAATCACCTATACCCTGGGGAATGATAACAGCCTGAAATTTGATTACGAAGCCACAACCGATCAACTGACAGTTTGTAATTTAACACAGCATTCCTATTTTAACCTTTCCGGCCACACCAGCGGCACTATTAATAACCATCAATTGCAGATTAATGCATCCGTATTTACGCCGGTAGATGAGGGTTTGATTCCAACCGGGGAACTCCGGGCGGTCGAGGGCACACCTTTCGATTTCCGGGCGGCAACCGCAATCGGCGCCCGGGTAAACGATGAAAATCAGCAACTGAAATACGCCCTGGGGTATGATCATAATTGGGTATTAGATCGTAAAACCGTAGATGATCTGGAACTGGCTGCAACGCTTCATGATCCCGCTAGTGGCCGTTATATGGAAGTCTGGACGAGAGAACCAGGACTGCAATTCTATGGGGGAAATTTTTTAGATGGCAGCAATGTTGGTAAAGGAGGGCATGCCTATCAGCACCGTACCGGCTTATGCCTGGAAACTCAGCATTTTCCGGATTCGCCTAACAAATCGGATTTTCCTTCGGTTATGCTGATTCCCGGAGAAGTATATAAAACAACCACGATTTATAAGTTTATGATAAAATGAATTTTAGATTCATTTTGAGTTGTCTACTCATTTTATAATTAGCCTCGCAAATTTAAATCCTTTGCGAGGCTTTTTTGTTGGTATTTATTGAAAGCACGCCCGGAGGGAGTCGAACCCCCAACCCCTGGATCCGAAGTCCAGTTCTCTATCCAATTGAGCTACGGGCGCGTATAAAGTACACAAACCAGCCGAATTTAAATGCCAGCCACAATCAAAGCAATATCAAAATGAAAGTATTTTACCTGCCGGCTAAAATGCAAGGCATTGCAAAAAGGTCTCGGCTATTTTGCAATACTTTGCTATATTCTTCGCACATTTTTCTAAAATCAACGCCTTGTAGTTGGGCTGTTGGCGAATAGCATGCAACGGAAAAGAACGATATGAGCTTTTCAGTTATTGATATAATTATTGTCATCGTCTACATGGCAGCTTCTGCCGCGGTGGGGGCCTGGATTGGCCGCGGGCAAAAAAATACTACTGACTATTTTCTCGGCGGTCGGCAAATTCCCTGGATTGCGGTTACATTTAGCATCGTCGCCACAGAAACCAGCGTACTAACATTTATTAGCATTCCGGCGGTTTCTTACCTGGGAAATATGGCTTTTTTACAAATCGCCTTTGGGTATGCCATTGGACGGATATTAGTTGCGCTTTGGTTGATACCGGCCTACTACAAAGGAGAGATGGATACAGCCTACCACTTTTTAGGAAACCGGTTTGGGCAGCAAATGCGCAATACTGCCAGCATCACGTTTATGATAACGCGGATACTGGCCGATGGCGTGCGATTATTTGCGACAGCCATCCCATTGGCCTTGATTATTAAAGGAAGCGGTGTATTCAGCGGGTTTTCCGATGGCCAATTTTATGCAATTTCAATTATTGTAATTGGAATATTAACAATTGTTTACACCTACATTGGCGGCATTCGCTCCGTTATTTGGATGGATGCTATACAAATGACGATATACATTGGCGGTGCAATTTTAGCCGGTATTTTGATTTTAACAAAATTACCGGATGGGTTTGCAAATGTTATCCAGGCTGCCGAGCCGGGGCAAAAACTGCAATGGTTTTATAGCGGGTTCGATTTAACAATAGGCGAATTTATTAAACAACCCTATACGTTTATTACCGCGCTGGTGGCTGGTGCGGTGTTCAGCCTGGCCTCTCACGGAACAGACCAGATTATTGTCCAGCGGCTTTTAACCTGTAAGGATAAACGCGCAGCGCAAAAAGCAATCATTAGCAGCGGTTTTGCTGTTTTGTTACAGTTTCTACTGTTTTTAATTCTTGGTACAATGCTGTTTGCGTTTTATAACGGGGCTTCTTATCAAGAATTAGGACTAACGCGTTCCGATGGTATTTTTCCTAAATTTATCGTCGAAGAAATGCCTTCAGGAATTAGTGGTTTAATTGTCGCCGCGCTATTTGCTGCTGCAATGAGTACACTTTCCAGCAGTCTTTCCAGCCTTTCCAGTTCAGCAATGCTTGATATTTATATCCCCCTTTTCGGAAAAGGAAAATCGGAAGCCGTTCTTTTAAAAACCTCTCGAATGAATACATTGCTTTGGGGCGCTATTTTGGTTGGAGCAGCGCTGGCATTTATTGGATTGCAAGGAACCGTTGTAGAAGTTGCCCTGGGAATCGCGTCCTACACTTATGGCGGGCTGCTGGGTATTTTCCTGTTGGGGTTTATCGATAAAACCGCATCGCAGCGAGATGCAATCATCGGTTTTTTTACCGCTTTGGTTGTTATGGTATTGCTGATACAAACGATTAAAATCGCCTGGCCGCTTTATACCGTTGTAGGCAGCTTAACAACAATATTGGTGGGAACACTCTTTAACAAAATTCTCCCTTCCAAATAATATTTTTAGAATATAAAGAAATCAGGTCGATGTTGACGACGATCTCTTTATTGTGATATTTGCATAAGTACCTCATTTCTAAAAAATGATCTACCATATAGGAAACCCCACCTTAATATTTGTGACTTATCCAACATTTTAATCGCCAATTCTTATCGAAAATTATTGATGAAAAATCATAAATGTCAGTATATGGAATGGCTTATTCGAACTCAAAAAATAGTACGTTTACCATTTTGTTTTTTGGAGCACCGGAAAAGCAAAATTTGCTGAATGGCATTACGCGAGAAGCGCCCGCTACCCAAATTACCAATACCCGGGATAAAAGTAAATTCTATTCGCTGCTCTCTTCTAATGCAATAAACTTGATATTGGTGGACATCGACCAGGAGGATTTGCAACCGCTGGATTTTTTGAGCCACCTTTTTGAAACAACAAAAACAGCCCCGGTATTTTGTATAACAGAATCTGTTCCACTTAGCATTTCTTTAAAAGCTATTAAATTAGGTGCCAAAGAAGTTATCAATATAATAGAAGAACCGAAAAAACTCATTAAAGAAACGGCTCGAATTTTTCACAGGTGGAAAGAGCAGGACGAGGGCGAAAATCTTCATCATCAGCAAAAAGTAAAGTTTGATTTTTCTTCTATCATTGGCCAAAGCCCGGCGATGCAGCGCATTTTTAAGATTGCCGGTCGAATTATTCAGCGCAAATGGGTCACCGTGCTCATTCGCGGTGAAACCGGAACCGGCAAAGAGGTAATGGCGCGGGCAATTCATTATAACAGCTTTAACCAATTTCAATCCTTTGTGGAAATAAACTGTAACGCCCTGCCGGAAAATCTTTTGGAATCGGAACTGTTCGGTTACGAAAAAGGCGCCTTTACCGACGCCAAAACCCAAAAAAAAGGGCTTTTCGAATTAGCGCAAAACGGAACCCTGTTTCTCGATGAAATTGGCGAAATATCCCTGGCGATGCAGGTTAAACTGCTAAAAGCGCTGGAAGAGAAAAAAATTCGCCGGTTAGGCGGCACCGAAGATATTCACATTAATACCCGAATTATCTCTGCAACCAATCGTAACTTGCAGGAAGCCGTAAAGGAAAATCGCTTTCGCAACGATCTTTACTACCGCTTGAATGTTGTTACCCTTCATCTTCCGGCCTTGAGGGAACGGGGTGATGATATTATTTTATTAGCGAATCACTTTTTAAAGCATTTTGCCGAAGAATACGAAAGCCCTTTGCAAGACTTTACCCCGGAAGCGGAATCGTTGTTAAAATCCTACCAATGGCCGGGAAACGTGCGGGAACTGCAACATACTATCGAACGAATTGCGCTTTTGGCTGATGGCGACAAAGTGACCCCGGCTATGCTGCAAGAAACGATAGACTCGGAAACGCCGGCAGTAATGAGTGAAAAAAGACAAAGCACTCATTTGGTGATTGATATTCCTTCCGAGGGGATGAGTTTGGATAATGGTGAAAAGATCTTAATCGAAGCGGTTCTCAACAGCACCGATTGGAACAAACGAAGAGCCGCTCAAATTCTGAAAATCTCTCGCCCGCGCCTCGACCGCAAAATTGAGAAATACAACTTGCGGTGATTTTAGAAATTAAACTCTCCAATTAAGACTTCTCTTCAGCAACTTGAATATATGTAACGACTCGTTACACTTTAAAGTGTTTGATCAGTAATGGTAACGTTTTGTTACCCTTTTGCTCATAAAACCGAGAGTACCTGTTTATATCCCAAATGATTCTTTCAATAAAAACAATAGTTTACAATAGTTTTGTCGGTAAAGCGAATACTGGCATGGTCTTTGTTTTATAAAACAGCAATTGATACGGTAATGTATCAGATCTCATTCATATCACTGGAATAACAGTAGCCATTCACGATTAATATTATTCCTAATTATTCCTAAATCTTAAGTTGGTTCTCGGTATTTATATCGATTTAGAATTTTAACCAGGGAGTTAGTATGAAGTTAAGTGTTAAACACAATATTTTCACTATTTTTTCAGGATTGTTTTTGTTGGTGATGATCCTGGGAATAAACAGTTGTTCTACAGAAGCGCCATTTGGACCCGAGAATAACCATACGGAGACTGTTACCACTCAGGAAAATAACGCATCATTTAATTATCTTACCTGGAATTCATCCTCAAGAGATGGAGTGCGGTCGTTAAATAAAACACATTCAGCCAGCGCTTATATTAGAAGAAGTAAAGGGGGACAACTGGAGATAGAAGCCAGGGATAAAGGGAGTGACGTTGCTTTATATGCCTCTTTTGTAGTTTCACGTAATTCGATTGATCATTCTAAAGCCATTTCCATGTCTATTGATGATGAAGTTGTAGAATTTGAATTCGGGCCTTCCGGTACAACGTTTGAGCCATTTGCAAAATTGAATTTTAAGATTACAGGCGTTGATCTTTCGAAGGTAGACCTGTCCGGCATCGGGTTTTATTATCTTCGTCCTGATGGGGGTAAAGAGGCTGTTTCAAACGATGGAATTATTGTCGACGTTGAATCGGGAACCATTGTGGTTCGTAATGCGCAAATCTGCCACTTCTCGCGATATGCGTTGGGAAAAGATTGATAATTAATTTTCTATAAAATAAAAAATATTAAATGTCGATTAATTGGAGAAAGCGATGAAAGGACTCGGGGAAACAACAAGGATTGTTGGAATAATATCGATAATATTGTTTGTGGTGCTCTCTGCCTGTTCGGAAAACACACCATTAACCCCGGCCGGGAACGAGCAAGAAATACAACCTCAGAATGTAGAAATTGCACCGCCAGCTGGAAAAGAAATTAATTTTATTACCTGGAATAATGGGCCAAAAACATTAAACAAAAAAACGAAGAAGAAAAAGTGGATTCGAAGAAGACGCGGTGGCAAAATTTCTATAAGTGCCAAAAACGGTGATGTAAAGATTTTCACCCGCCTTAAAATTCCACGAAATTCGATTAACAAAAGCTCGGAAGTTGCTATGGAACTGGATGATGAGGTCATTGATTTGACATTTGGCCCCTCGGGCACCACGTTCAACCCGCCGGCAAGATTAAACTTATTGATAAGGGGATTAGACCTTTCCGATGCAGATCCGGAAAACGTTAATTTGTATTATGTAAATCCCAACGGAAATTGGGAGCTAATGGAGAGCGAACAAATATCGGTCAATATTAACGATGGCATAATTTATATTCGCAATGCGCTGATTCGCCATTTCTCACGATATGCGCTTTCAAAAGATTAGGATAAAATTTTATTTTGAAGTTGTAACACTTCGTTACTATGTATTTGGAGACAGGGAAGAAGTATTTATTCGGCTTTCTTAATAAAAACAATAAGTTATACATGATTTGATCATACCGAAACTTTGGTATAATAATTGTATGTCAGATTTCTATGCTGATACAATGTCACATTCAAATTCCTCTCCTCAAATGGAATGTGCTGGAAGCATGGTGAAGGCTTTGAAAAAAGTCTTCACCATGTGATAATTAATTATGAATTTGAATCTGAGTTAGAAAGCAAAATATTTTGGCAAAAAGCACTCGCAAAAAAAACACACAGCCAAACCGAAAAATATCATTAGTTGAACGGTTTATTCAAGAATTTTTGTCAACTATTCAACCGGGTGAAAGAGGGTGGGATTCAATCTTAACTGAATTGGATTCTCTAATTCAGCAGTATGTAGATGAGCAAAAGCAGTCGATGAAGATTAATATTGTCGATGATTCCCTATCCCAACTTTTTAGCAGGTTTTCCGGAAAAGTATCTGCGGGAGAAGAAATAGACATTTTTCTCTGGGCTGGCCATCATTACGAGAATTTCGGCGATTGGGATAAAGCTCAAGAAGCATACCAGCGTGTAATAACACTTAGCGAAACAAACATATCGGAATTCCATGAACAAAAGGCCGAGGCGCTGCGCTGGATCGGGTTTTTACTAACGATGCAAAATAAATGGCCTGAAGCCCTGAAATATTTTCTGGAAAGTTTAAACCTCTGCATCACCAATTTGGAAGAAAGAGGCGAAGCCCAGGCATACAATAGCCTGGGAATTTTGTATTTTGAACAAGGAGAATTTGAAAAAGCAGCAGAGCATTGGCAAAAAGCACTGGAGATTGTTAGCAGCAGTGGGAACGAAATTCGCCTGGCTGCTAAAATTAATAACAATTTGGGAATTTTAGCCAACGCCCAGGGCAAACCGCAAGAAGCGCTTGCTTATTACTCGGAAAGCGTTCCCCGTTTTGAAAAAATTGGAAACATACGAGGATTAGCAGAAACTTATCATAACATGGCAATGACCTATTGCGATCTCGAGCGCTGGTCCGAAGCGGAGATGTATTATAATAAAAGTTATTATTTGGCCAGGGAGGCTGGCGATGTACGCCTTCAAGCCATCGTTAAGCTTAACCGGGTTAAGGTGTATATCAATATTGCTGATTGGCGTATAGCAGAAGCGCTAAGCAAACAATCATTAAAGGCGTTTCTTAAATTAGGTGATCGGCTGGGCGAAGCAGAGGTTTATAAATTCCTCGGATTAATTTCAACAAAAAATGCCGATTGGGAGATTGCCAAATCCTATTTCCAAAAAGGGGTTCGCCTAACCCGAAATTTCAACAACCCGCTTACAGAAGCAGAAATTCACCTGGAATATGGATGCATGTTCAAGAAAAAAAAGAACAAGCAAGCTGCCAAAAAGCAGTTTCAGCAAGCTCTGGAGCTTTTTACGCAATTGAAAGCCGAAGCTGATTTGGAAAAAGTTCGGCAGGAATTGGCTGGTTTATCTTCTTGATCGGTATTGAGAAATTATTGAGCTTCCCGGCGCTTTATTTCCCGAACACCGTCGTAAAATATTTT
>CAXHHS010000050.1:0-15984 GCA_964015645.1 uncultured bacterium | reverse complement strand
CTATTATCCCTGAAAGTGAGTTTTTCATTTTTTCATATAACTTTTGACACTACCTTGGTTTAAAATCTTGTTATTAACAGCCTGAAGGCTGAATTACAAACTGTCTTTATATATCAAAAATTCTTCCGGCTAAAAACGACGTTCGAAAGTGTAAACATCACCGCGCCAAACATTAACGATGTAAATAGTGGAAACCAGGAACTGATTTCGCTGCCTTGCGCTAACAGTCGCGTTATATCGCTTAACTCCGCCCATTTGGGTAGAAAATGGTATAGGCCATCTAACAAATACCCGTAAAATTTACTGGATAAAAGCGCATATACTTTATCACGCAAAATCAACCACGGGCTGATGAAAATGACTAAATATGTCAGCATCAGAGAAAACGGGCCGCTGCGAACCATTACGCCGAGAAACGTCATTAAGGCATACATGATAGCGAAGGTTACAACGATCATTGCCCCGGCTAATAGAAAACCGAAATTCCAAACGCCGGTTTTTAGCGACAGGATAAGCCAGGAGAAAATGACCAGGTAAAAAATGTTAAACGCGACAATTGCCACTGCGCCAAGATAACGGCCGGTTAGAATTTGCCAGCGGCTAAGCGGCTTGGAAATCATTAAATCAATAGTGCCTTTTTGCAAAAAAGAGGGCACCAAGCTGCTGGTCGCAAATAGCGATAAAAACAGGCCGGCAACAAACAACGCCGCCGCAACACCGCTTTCGATATTGTAGATCAATTCTTCGATATGGATCATCTCATCGATTTCCTGGCCGAAAAGAGAAATGTAGGCATCCGCACCATTCACAATATCCAAATTCAGTGCAAAAATAAATAGCAAGCAGACCAGGGTAGAAATTCCAAAAAACGCAACAAAGGTTTTTTTAGCTAACGATTCCCGAAAAGTTAGTTGAATAATGGCAAGTAGTTTCATCATTTCGCGCCCTCCTCATTTTCTTCGATCACATCAATAAAAAAGTCTTCCAGGGAAATTTTTCGCGGGATGATGCCCTGAATAGTGGTTTTCTCTGCTCGCAACTTATCGATGAGATGGTTGAGCTGCGCATCATCCTCCACCGAAACGAGGAAGTGCCCGTTTTGTGGCGTTAATGGAATGTTCATCTGCTGGCAAATGAGTTGCGCCTGTTCGCCGCCATCGCCTAACTTTAATTGGAATTGCTGCTGAACGGAGATAAAATCTTCTACCGTTCCTTTTTGCAGCAGCTTGCCATTTTTTAAAATTGCCACTTCATCGGAGATGCGTTCCACTTCGGAAAGCAGGTGGGAGTTGAGGAAAATCGTTTTACCCTGGTCGCGCAGGGATTTAAGCAAATCGCGGATTTCACGGCGGCCCACGGGATCGATACCGTCGGTGGGTTCATCCAAAAATAGCAGATCGGGATCGCTGACGAGCGCCTGGGCAATGCCCATCCGCTGTAACATCCCTTTGGAATATTTCCGGATTTTAGCATCGCCCCAATCTTGTAAATTCACTAATTTTAATAGCTTTGGGATTTTTTCATCTAACGTGGATTTTTCCACGGCACTCATTTTTCCGTAATAATACAACACCTGGTTGGCGGTCAAAAACTCCGGGAAGCGGTGATTTTCCGCCAAATATCCTACTTGAGCATGGGAGGTGTAATCGGAAATATCTTTGCCTAACAATTTAGCCGAGCCATTTGTGGGAAACACAATTCCGAGAAGTAATTTGATAAGAGTCGTTTTACCGGCGCCGTTTGGCCCTAACAAACTGAAAATTTTGCCGCTTTCTACCGCCAGGGAAACGTCTTCTAACGCTTTTATTTTTCCGCGAGAGTAGTATTTGGTGAGGTTTTGGGTTTCAACAACATTCACGAGATTTTCCTTTCTCTCTTAACCATCAATCTGTATATCATCCCATCCCGAACACAAACCGCTCTTACGGGATGAAAAATTTCATTGTTTCTGTGCAGATTTTTTTACACTTGCAAATCATTCTCCAAAATTGATTTGATTAATTCGCAGCGAACAATTATTTTGGTTTTTGGCCTTTTTTAGAGAATTGCGATAATACTCATTTTAACATAGGAGAAATCAAAATGGCAGACCCCAAACCGAAAATCGCTCAAAAAGAACCCTATGGCGTCGAATGCGAACCAGGCCAGCACTGGTGGTGCGCCTGTGGCCGTTCGCAAAATCAGCCGTTTTGCGATGGCTCCCATAAAGGCACCGGCTTTTCCCCGGTAATGGTAGAAATCGAAGAAAAGAAAACCGTCTGGCTTTGCGGATGCAAGCATACCGGCACCCAACCCTTCTGCGATGGTACGCACAAAAATGTATAAGACCTTCACCTTCTCAATTTATCAGACAATTCTGTTTTAAATTTGTTGCAACCCAAAAGGAGTACTATGAAATTCTCATGGGGTAAGTGGTTGTTTTTATTGGGAATTGCCGCCAGTATTATTGTTCTCGTAAGTTTACTTTCATCTCAGCCCGTTATGTTTTCAGAAACTGACGGCACGCAAGCGGAATATCAAGTACGAATTTTGCGCGATACCTGGGGTGTTCCCCATATTTTCGGAAAAACCGATGCTGATGTAGCATACGGACTTGCCTACGCCCACGCCGAGGATGATTTCGAAACCATTCAGAAAAACCTGTTGGCCTCCCGCGGAAAATTAGCCGCCGTTTTCGATAAAGATTTAGCGCCAAATGATTACATGGTGCAGTTGTTCAAAATTTGGGATGTTGTTAACAGCAGCTACAAATCGGATTTGAGCAAGGAAACCCGCGCAATTTGCGAAGCATACGCCGCCGGCCTAAACCAATACGCCCGCGAGCATCCCGATGATATTTTAGCGGTAGTTTACCCGGTAACCGGCAAAGATGTCGTCGCCGGGTTTGTGCACAAAATACCGCTGTTTTTCGGAACGCATTTGGTACTTCAGGAACTTTACGAGGAGGAACGGAAACAAGAGATATCTGAAAAAACATCACAACCCACTTCTTTCATTCCCAAATTCCAGTTTGGGAATGAGAATGACAATGCAATAAATGCTTATAATAACACTATCGGCTCCAACGCTTTTGCTGTCTCGCCAAACCGCTCGGCCAATGGCGAAACGTTTTTAGCAATCAATTCTCATCAACCCTGGGAAGGGCCGGTGGCCTGGTACGAAGTGCATCTCCACAGCGAAGAGGGTTGGGATATGGTTGGCGGCGTTTTTCCCGGAGCGCCGGTTATTTTGCACGGGCACAATCGCAATTTAGGTTGGGCGCATACGGTGAATTGGCCGGATTTGGTTGATGTGTATGTATTGGAAATCAACCCCGATAATCCAAATCAATATCGTTTTGGTGGGGAGTGGCGGGAATTGGAAATACGTTCAGTGCCAATCAAAGTGAAACTGCTTGGCCCGTTTTACTGGACATTTGAGCGCGAGGCGCTCTGGTCTGTTCATGGCCCGGTAGTGCGGCAGCCGCATGGGACGTATGCCATTCGTTTTTCCGGTTTCGGGGAAATCCGCCAGGTGGAGCAATGGTTTCGCATGAACAAGGCGAACAATTTCGCGGAATGGCAACAAGCGGTGCAAATCAATGCGCTCCCGATGTTTAATACCGTTTACGCCGACCGCGAAGGCAATATCTATTATCTCTACAACGGTCAGCTTCCCGTCCGTGCAGAAGGGTACGACTGGTCAAAATATTTACCGGGAAATACCTCGGAAACGCTGTGGGGAAATTACCTGGCGTTCGAGAAGCTACCGCAGGTGTTCAATCCCGAAAGCGGTTTCGTGCAAAATTGCAACAGTTCTCCTTTTCAAACAACTACCGGTGAAGAAAATCCTTCGGCGGATGAATACTCCACGACATTTCGCATCGAAAAAAGTATGTCCAACCGTGCGCTGCGGGCATTGGAATTGTTCGGAACGGATGATAGCATTAGCGAAGCAGAATTTTATCAATATAAATTTGATATGGCCTACTCGGAAAAATCGACCGTTGCCGAATATATCGAAACTATTCTGCAAACGGCGCTGCCGGATACGCCGTCAGTACGGGAAATCCTGGCACATTTAAAATCCTGGGATTTACGAACCAATCCTGATAATCCCGGCGCCGCTTTGCCGATATTGGCCTTTCAACCGTTCTTAAAATTCGGGCAATATCAAAAAGGAATTGCAGATTCTCTTTTGGTAGAAAGTTTGTTGTTGTCCGCGAAAGAATTAAAAGCAGCGTATGGACGATTGGATGTTCCCTGGAAAGAAGTCAACCGGTTGATTCGGGGCGATGTTAATCTCGGCCTCGGCGGTGGCCCGGATGTGTTACATGCGGTGCAGGGAGATAAAGCCGCAAGAGGCAGATTGCGTGGCAAAACCGGCGATTCATACATTCTGATGGTAACCTGGGATAAAAATGGTGATGTGCACTCGCAAAGCATTCACCAATTTGGCAGCGCAACGCTCGATACAGCCTCGCCGCACTACGCCGATCAAGCGCCGCTTTTTGTAGAACGAAAACTAAAACCGGTTTGGATGGATGAGGCGGATATTCGGGCGAACCTGGAGCGGGAGTATTTTCCCGGAAAAGAAATGTTGCCTTGATTATGAACCACAGATTTGTCAGATTATTACTGATAATTGTGAATTTATTTGAACATTATCCAAGCGGTTCAACATCCATTAGCAAACGCGAAAATGCGACAGCTCGAATTTTCTGCGCCAGCGGAAATGTATGTTCGCCGGCGTGAATCACATCAAGCCGGGTTAGCTTCAAGTCTATGAGAGCATTTCGTATGGACGGCGTCAATTTGGGAGCAGTAGTTCGTTTGACTTCGAATCCTAATCGCTGCTGCCCGCGAATGGCAAACAAATCCAACTCTGTACCGCTATGGGTTTTCCAAAAAAAACACTCGTCAAACCGTATTCCTAACCGACGAATCACCTGTTCAATTACGAATCCTTCCCAGGATGCCCCGACTTTGGGATGCATTTCCAATTCAGCCATTGTTGTCATATTCAGAAGCGTGTGCATTAACCCGCTATCAGCAATATAAACTTTAGGAGCTTTTACCTGTCTTTTGGAAATATTTTCGTACCAGGGTTGTAACTGGCGGAGTACCAGTGCCGATGTTAAAAGATCAAGGTAATTTCGAACTGTGGTATCTGATACCCCAAAAGATCGGGCAAATTCCGACGCGTTCCAGGTTTGACCATGATAGTGAGCGAGCATGGTCCAAAAGCGGCGCAGGGTGGCGGAGCGAATTGTAATGCCTAACTGGGGAATATCCCGTTCTAAAAACGTGCGTACAAACCCTCGCCGCCACTCGTCACTCTCTTTATCGGAATCTGCTAAATATGAACGCGGAAATCCACCCCGCAGCCAAAGCCTTTGATAGTTTTCGCTACCAACCTCGTCTATAGCGAAACCGTTTAGTTCGTGATAAAAAATTCGCCCGGCAAGCGTTTCCGAACCCTGGCGCAGCAATTCCGGAGAGGCGCTGCCTAATGCCAGGAATTTTGTTCCGAAATCGGGCCGGTCAACCAGCACTCGCAAAACCGGAAAAAGGTTGGGTTGCTGTTGGATTTCATCGATAATTACAAGCCCCTTTAATGCCTTAAGCGCGAGCATCGGATCGTTCAAACGTGCAAGGTCTTCCGGGTTCTCCAGATCGAAATAGGTAACAGGAGTTCCGATTTTCACAGCTAACTGGCGTGCCAGAGTGGTTTTACCCACCTGACGCGCGCCAATAATTCCGACGATCGGGTGCCGGGAGAGTAATCCTTGAAGCATTTCCAATTCTTGCTGGCGTTCTATAATCATTTTAAGCCACCTTGAAAATTCTGTTCTCTTCACCGAATTTTCAAGGTAAATAACTTCGCTTCTATTCACAAGAAAAAGTTCTTAAAAATAAACTCAGGCTTACAATGATTTGGATTTTGTCTTATATTTTTTTGTTGAATGATTTATTTTGATAAAATGAACAGGGCAAACAGAAAATTATTGATCTATATCTCATTTCTAATTATAAAATGGCCCATTTTTATTTTTTCATTCTAAGAAACATTGGATGCTAATGGAAAGACACTCCCCTACGAAGCCTATTGCATCCCGTCAAAAATCTGAACACCCCAAACCAGGAGGGCACAAAATGAAGTTTCATCCCCAGTCCAGTTTTTCCGAAAATGCACATATCAAATCATTGGAACAATACCGGGAGCTGTATCAAAAATCGGTTGAAGACCCGGAAGGGTTTTGGAGCAAAATTGCCGAAGAAAGGCTCGATTGGTTCAAAAAATGGGATACTGTTCGCGAATTTGATTTTGTCGATCCCAATATTGCCTGGTTTAAAGGGGGGAAACTCAATACCAGCTATAATTGCCTGGATCGCCACGTAAATGCCGGGCATGGCGATAAAACCGCCATTATTTGGGAAGGTAATGATCCCAGCGAATCGAAACGATTTACGTACGCCGAAGTTTTGGAAGAAGTTTCAAAATTCGCCAACGTGTTAAAAGCAAACGGCGTGGAAAAAGGCGACCGCGTTTGTATTTACATGCAGATGGTCCCGGAACTGGCCTTTGCCATGTTGGCTTGTGCAAGAATTGGCGCCGTTCACTCGATTGTTTTTGGCGCGTTCAGTGCGGATTCCTTGCGCGATCGCATTAACGATTCCGCCTGCAAAGTGCTAATTACCCAGGATACCGGTATGCGCGGCGTCAAAACCGATATTCCGATGAAGGCCAATGCCGATGCCGCCCTGGCAGATACGCCGTCCATCGAAAAAGTATTTGTCGTTAAAAGAACCGGCCACGATGTGAATATGCAAGAAGGCCGCGACCTCTGGTGGCACGAAGAGATGGCTGGCGCAGACGCTGATTGCCCGGCAGCAGAAATGGACGCCGAAGATCCCTTGTTCATTCTTTATACCTCCGGCTCCACCGGCAAACCGAAAGGCGTTCTTCATACCACTGGCGGCTATATGGTTTACACTTCTTTTACCCACGAAATGATTTTCGATTACCAGGAAGGCGACGTCTACTGGTGCACCGCCGACATCGGCTGGATTACCGGCCACTCCTACATTGTTTACGGCCCGATGGCCAACCGCGCAATTACCATGATGTTCGAAGGCGTTCCTAATTATCCCGACTACGGGCGCTTTTGGCAAATTGTTGAAAAACATAAGGTTAACCAGTTTTATACTGCCCCTACCGCCATCCGCGCACTGATGAAAGAAGGCGACTCCTGGCCGAATAAATACGATCTGTCTTCTATCAAAATTTTAGGCACCGTTGGAGAGCCAATTAAGGAGCCGGAATGGATGTGGTATCACAAAGTGATTGGTGGGGAAAAACGCCCCATCGTGGATACCTGGTGGCAGACGGAAACCGGCGGCATGTTGATTACGCCACTCCCCGGCGCAACACCGACGAAACCAGGCTCCGCTACGCTGCCATTTTTGGGTATCGAACCGGTTCTTTTAGACGAAAATGCCAATGAGTTAGAAGGCGCCTGCCAGGGATATTTAGCGATTAAATCCGCCTGGCCTTCGCTGATGCGTACTGTTTATGGCGATCACGAGCGGTTTAAACAGACCTATTTTGCTCGCTTTCCGGGATATTATTTTACCGGCGATGGCGCCCGCCGCGATGAAGACGGCTACTATTGGATTACCGGGCGGGTGGATGATGTTTTGAACGTTTCCGGCCACCGCATTGGCACTGCCGAAGTTGAAGGGGCGATTGGCCATGCAAATGGCGTTGCGGAAGCTGCCGTTGTAGGATTTCCACACGACATCAAAGGCCAGGGAATTTACTCCTATGTTACGCTAATGACCGGTGTCGATCCCAGTGAAGAGATTATCGCCGATATTAAATCCGCTGTTAGAAAACACCTCGGCCCCCACGCCACGCCGGATAAAATCCAGTTTACTCCGGCGTTGCCGAAAACTCGTTCCGGCAAAATTATGCGGCGCATCCTCCGCAAGATCGCCGAAGGCGATGTGGAAAATATGGGTGATACTTCTACCCTGGCCGACCCGACGGTTGTCGATTCATTGGTGAGCGGGCGGCAGTAAATCCAGTATATTTTTATCTCGATTGTTATTAAAAACAAATAGAAGTGCGAAATTCATTTTGCACTCCTGAAAATTAATGTCATTGGTGAAATAGGAAAAAACTATGCGTATTCCCCAGAACCAAACCACGGCTGTCATCGTCGATATTCAAGAACGATTATTTCCCTTTATTCACGAGCATGATACATTAGCAGAAAACACCGTAAAATTGCTAAAGGGGCTGATAATTTTGGATATCCCGATTTTGGCTACGCAGCAGTACACCAAGGGCCTCGGCCCCACAATTTCGCAAATCAGCGAAGTTTTTAAAGACTTCGAAGTCATTGAAAAACTGACGTTTAGCTGTTATGGAGAATCCAATTTTGTTAAGGCATTGAAAAATAGCGGTAAAAAGTATGTTTTATTGATGGGCATCGAAGCGCATATTTGCGTGCTGCAAACCGCTCTCGATCTTTTGGAAAACGGATTTCAACCGGTTCTGGTAGAAGATTGTGTTTCTTCCCGAAATCCTAATGATAAAATGGTTGCCATCGAACGGTTGCGGAGTGAAGGCGCAATTATCACTACTTTGGAATCTGTGCTGTTTGAAATGTGTGTGGTCGCTGGTAGCGATCAATTTAAAGCGATATCCAAGTTGGTCAAATAGAGATTTGTAATTTTGAACTGCAAAAATCACAAATCTCTAAATTTTTAACTTTCTTAAAACAAAAAAGCGACGTTTAAAAACGCCGCTTTTTTGTTTATGATTATTGTTGAATTCGATTTTATAAATCGCCGCCGAGGGAGAATAGCCAGACGGGTTTGCTCGTGCCATCCAAATCATGCTGCCAGGCGACATCGATTCGCATCAGGAAATACAGGAAGTAAACGCGAGCGCCGACGCCAAATCCGCTAACAATATCACCAAATTCTCTTTGGCCGGACTCGTTAATCCGCGTACCGCGCCAGGGAGAGCCGGGCGTATAAGTGGTGCCAATGTCATAAAACATTGCCCCGCGAATGTTAAATAATCGAATTGGCGGAAAACCAAGCCCCAGGAATTGAATTAGCGGAAACCGGAATTCCAGGTTTGCCAGGGCGTAACTGTTGCCTTCGCTTTCGTAAAAGGGTGCGCCGCGCAAAGGCGTTACAAATTGGGAGAAGAAAATATCACCGATATTATCCGTTCGCAGGCCGGCTCCCCGGGTTTTGTAATTGATCCAGTTATCGATCCCACCTAAGAAAAATTGCTGCGGCTCGCTGCCCCAACTGTAAGCACTACTAAAGCGAACCATAAAATTATAATCGCGGCTTAACATAAAATATTTTCGAAAATCAGCAGATATGGTACGAAAATCCCGGCTGTTATCGGAAAATTTGGGACTAACCAATAAATTTACCGCATACCGGCTTCCATCAACCGGCCCGATAAATCCCCATAAAACATTATCGTGTACATAAGAAACAGAAGGTAAAATAGTTGATACTGTTTCATCCGGTATATCCGCAGTTAAATGCTCTAATGAGATATTATACCAATTGAGGCTCATCTCCAGGCGGTTAAATCTGCTAAACGGATACGAGCCTAAAATGTTGAAGCCATAATTTCGATACCGCTGGATAGAGCCGAACGAGTTATTAAAAAACCAGGATGTATGATACCCGCCAACTCCCAGGGTAAGCCGTTTTTTAGAATTGAGATAGAGAGCGTTTAAATCGCTGTTTTTTAAGTCGGATACGAGGTTGACGTTTAAGAAGATTTTATGGTCGCCTAACAAATCGCTAAAAGCAAACGTGGTATATCCGGCAAATCCGAAAAATGTGTTATACCCTGCGGACCCGGAGACAATATCGGGGCTGAATTTTAGTTTATATTTTCGAACCTTGTAATCGCCGTCTTCGTTTTGGGTCGAATTGTCTGCAAGAGCAACTTTTTTCTTCTCCGCTTTTTTCTTTTTATCTAACTTATACCGGGTAAATACAAAACTACTATAATCAGCCGGGGAATCACCTTCAATTTGTTCATCTTCTTCGCTCTTTTTGTCCTCTGCGCTCGGTTTCCAGGTTCTGGCATAAATTGGTAATTCGTCTTGACTCATTTCTTGTACAAATTTGGTCGGTTTCAATTCTTCGATTGGTTCCAGGCCAAGTGGATTATTCATTACAAAAATATCAAACCCGCCGTGGAAGAAACTGGTAAAGACCATTTTGTTGGCATGGCGGTCCCAATTAATTTGCATTATACCGGAGATAATATCCGTAACGGGATAGTCGTTCAACTTATTTGCAGATGTTGGAAGTTTGGTTTCCAACGGGCGGAGATTGGCATCGGTAATACCATCTTCCGAAATGATGTTGGGAATCGGGTAATCCCGGTCAAAATCTAACTCGTGAATATATAAATTAGAAATCCCGTTTTTATCCGAAACATAAGCGAGTTTTTTACCATCGGGAGAAAAAATCGGGTTTGCTTCTTGCCAGGGGGTGTCGGTAATTCGGCGAATTTCTTTGGTGTCGAGATCAACCAAATAAATATCCCGTTTTTCGTAATCGAACTGCGACATGCGGAAGTCTTCCGGCAATTGAGTGTCATCCACAAAATCTTTTCTATCGGATACAAACGCAATGGTTTTGCTATCGGCAGACCAGGAAGGCTGGTCATCGGTAAATACATCGTTAGTGAGGGCGGTAATTTCTTCCGTTTTTAAATTGAGGACGTAAATATCGCTTCTATCGGATTCATTTCCGACAAATGCAATTTTATCGCCATCCGGTGACCAGGAAGTTGTGAATGCGCCATCGAGCTCTCTCAGAAGGTATCTTTTTTTCTTGCCTGATTTGATATCGATGACAAAAACCGCATCGTGGGAACCGCTTTTGGCCGCTAAAGCAAGTTTGCGACCATCGGGGCTAAAGCTCATACCTGGGCGCAGCCAGTGAAGTTCCTCAAAACTTTCCGAGGTATTTCCCTTGACCAGGGTTTTTAATATGCGGCCATCAATTGCAGACATTAGGTAGACATTTTGGTAGCCTTTTCGGTCAGAAATAAATGCGATTTTATCCCCATTGGGAGAAATCGTAGGGCTGACATTCAGAAAGTTGCTGATTTTTCGATGATTTGTTAGCCGTTTGGCGATCTCCATTGGTTCTTTACGATACTCAATATCCGGCCAATACTGTTTTTTGAGATAACGGTGCCAGCGTTCGGTAAATTCTTCCGACCCTATTCCCAAAGCGGATTGCAATACTCTTTCGAAAGAAACTTTGCCGCGCATTTTGTGAAGGAATTCGCCCATCTTTTTACGGCCATAGGTGCTGGCGATATATTTAAATACGGAGTTACCGCCCTGGTAAACGAGATAATATTGGAGCGATTGCAAGGTCGGCATGTAGTTGTGCAAAACCGCATCCCGAACAATCATATCCTGCTGCACACTCCAGCCGGTTGCTTGAAACTCGGCGATCCCTTCCGAAAACCATAATGGCGCCGGCGTTACTTCTCCAACCACAAGCGATTGAATTGAGCCGCCATAGAGCATATCATTCATCACCGCGTGCACTAATTCATGATGAATGACGTGGCGAAATTGCTCATAATTTCCTTCATACGGAACAACGATACGGTTTTTATAGAGTTCGGTAACACCGCCAATGCCCTCATCAAGGTAAGAAAACACCACATTCGTTTGCTGCCAATCATTGTGGGAGTTGTAAACGACCAAAACGATGCGCTCGCGAATATCAAATCGCCAGTCGTGTTTTATTTGAACATAGGCGCTTTCTGCTACTTCTGCTGTAAATTCGGCAATATCCTGACCGCCTTCGTAAAAATAAATATCAAAGTGTTTCGATTGTAAATAATACCATTCGAAGTTTTTATAGATGACTTTGTTTTTTCCAAAACCGAACAAGGCCTGGGTGCTAAACAGAAGTATCATGGTAATAAAAAGAGGATAGCGCCATAATTTCATTTTCAACACTCCCAAATAGGTGTTTTATGATAGATTAATTAATATAATTTAAATAACAAGCGAAAAATATAAAAGTTCAATACACGCATTTCGCTGTTAAATTTAATATAGTCGTCATCTTTTTGAAGCGGCGTTAGTTCGATTACAAGTTGGAAAAAAAGACAAATAGAAAGATAATAGCATAGAATCTGGGTATTTTTTTGTTTTATCCGGGGCATTATATCACTATTATAAATATAAGTTTTTTGAACTGAAGATTAAAGGAAATGTATGTTTTTGAAGATCATTTTTCCGTGTATCGCAATTCTTTTTTTTAGTTTGGGGACGTTTGTGATGGCTCAAGAAGACATTATAAAAACGGACGTTCCCTGGGACTCGGTTGCTGCGGAACTCCAAATCATAGACTCTTTAAGAGAGCCTGATTCTATTAAGTTTAGCTTGACCAAAAAGTTGTTTATAAAACACCATTTAACAGAGCAAGATTATCGCGTTTTTTATGAGGATTTTTTAAAACAGCCAGTGGAAAAACAACGCGAATTTATGGAAACGGTAAAAGCAATTCTACAAGCGTTAATGCGACAAAATACAAACAGCAAACCTCAACCTATTCAAAATAAATAAACGATATGCCCCTTTCAATACCCATTACGGGTCATTTTTACCTGGCGATGATAAACTGACGAATTTGTTTTGACGTTGAATTATACCCGGGCATTTACAATTCTATTTTTTTACAGTTCTAAACTTGCCTTTTATTCGGTGAGCTTAGAATCGGCTTCTGCTTATCTAAAGTAAAGCCATTTACCCTCGATAATAAATATCCCCCTTACGCAGTAGGGAGCTGTTCCAAAAAATCCCTAAAAAAGAAATTTTGAGTACCGACACTCAAGAGGATGATTATCGCTATAATTTTATTTTTCAAAAAGGAATTATCCCTTTCTTCAGGGAAGAAGATTTAAGGTAAATAAATCTGTCTAAAAAAATATAGAGAAGATACTATGCTTCAGTGGTTTCGTAAACAACAGCCGGCAGGAACAAACGCGGCAACTCAGAGCGGGGATTTGCACGGCGCATTAACACGAAAGTTAATTGATTTTTTAGAAAGCCAAATTTCTTCACCCAAAAATGCCACCTCATTATTGTCGCAAATTGCGCGGTTTAGAGAGCTACCGCCTGCGTATCAAGAAAAAGAACTGCCATCTTTATATTTGAAGATTGAGCGGTATTTGGTTGAGGAAGATTCGCTTAAAAAATTTACCCGGCCGCAACTGCGCAAAACAGTTCAATACCGCTACGAGCCGTTAATGGAGTTAGAAAGCTTCAGTCTTATATTCGAACCCGAAGCGGCGCAGGACCTGCTGCTTAGCCAGGCGTTCTTAAAGAACTTGATGATAAAAGTGGGTAATATTGTCGATGGCTCGGAAGAAACGACTTTAAACCCGGTTGCCGAGTGGATTTTCCAAATTCCGGAAGTTGGCCATCTGCCGCTCCCATTTGGATTAAAAGGCGAAGTGCCCCAAAGTTTTGGGGAATGGATTCCCCTGTTAGCGAAGGTTTCACAACGGATATATAAATACCTGGAAGAAAAAATAGGCGAAGAAGAAGCAACGATTCAGTTTGAAAAAACATATCGCGAATTGGCTGACATTTATCGCCCCATGGAGTCATTTTATGTCATCATTCAATTGCTGCCGGATAATCTTCTGGATGAAAATAAAATTGGCGTTTTAACCGGCGAACAAATCCGCACCGTGTTTTTAAACAAAGTCGGCCAAATGCAAAAAACGAACGATGAGCTTGCTGACAAAAACGAAACGTTGGAAGATGTTCATTCCGAACTGACGATTGCACAGGATACCGCGTTGGAATCCGTCAAGCTATTCCATTCGGTGCTAGATACAGTGGAAGAAGGCATCATCACTGCCGACAAAACCGGTAAAATTATTATGGTCAATAACCGGATTGAAAAAATATTCGGGTACGATGAAGCGGAATTGGCCGGGCAAAACATCCAGGTGTTGATGCCGGAAAAATATCGCGAACAACACCGCCAGGGAATGGAACGGTATTTGGATACCAAAGAATCCCGGGCAATCGGCCAAAAACTGGTTTTGGAAGGTCTCCGAAAAGATAAAACTGTTTTTCCAATCGATATTCAAATTACGGAAACCCAAATCTCCGGCGAGGTTTATTTTACAGCTGCCATTAGAGACATCTCGGAGAACGTTAAACATGAATCCGACTATAAAAAAGCCTCTGCCGAACTAAGAGTAGCTGAGAAGCGCTATCGAAATTTAATCAATCAAATGCCGGATATTATTTTCACATTATCATTAGACGGAACGTTTACATTGATTAACCCGGCGTTCGAGAAACAGACCGGATGGAAGGTAGAAGAATGGAGCGGCAAACCGTTTACACAAATCGTTCACCCTGATGATTCCATGGCCGCCTTAAAAATGTTTCAACAAGTTCTGCAGGGTGAAGATGCAGTGTTAGAAAGCCTGCGCATTCGTAAAAGTGATAACAACTATATGACCGTAGAACTTTCTTTAATGCCCCAAATTCAGAATGGTAAGTTGAATGGCGCGCTGGCTATTGCCAAAGATATCTCAGGGGTAAGCGATTTTCAGACAGAATTGAAACTTAGTGAAAAGCGCTATGAAAAATTAGTAGAGCTGAATCCCGACCCGGCCGGCGTTCATATCGATGGAAAAGTTGTTCTCGTTAACGAAGCCGCAGCCAGGCTGTTGGGCGGAGAAGATTCTCAGCAGCTTATCAATAAATCCCTTATCGACCTTATGCACCCCGATTATCGAGATGCCGCACGGGAACGGTTTACGAAAATCCAGCAAAATGGAAAAGTAGCGGATATTGTTGATGAGAAATTTATTAGCCTCAATGGCGCCGAAATTGATGTCAGAACTTCAGAAACTCCTGTCGTGTATAAAAACAACAACGCAGTGCAATTTGTCTTGCGGAAAATGGAACCTGCACCCAAACCGGATATATCCCAACCGGTGTATCAATCGGAACAGCTATTAGAAAATTTGCCCGACGCCGCCTTTGTTAACGATTTGGATGGCATCATTCTGGAAGCAAACCCGGCGGCTTGCCAATTATACGATATTGAAAAAGATGGTTTAATCGGCAAAGATTTTCTCGACCTCGTTCCAATTAATAACCGCGAAGCAATTTCTCAAAATATATACTTGATGACCCATCAACGAATGGCAAATTGTGAAACCTCTACTTTAAAAAGCAGCGGAGATTCATTTACCGCGCGGCTTTGGGCCAGGAGAGTCGATTATAAAGGCAATGCTGCGGTGCTTTTACTGGTTCGAGATATTTCACAACAAAATTCATTTTTGTCGGAAAAAGAAAAACTGTTATCAGAAGCGCAAGCCAGCAAAGCACAATACCAGGAAGCCCAGGATAGATTGCAAAAAGCGAATGTAAAATTTGAAGAAACCGAGTTCAAATTACAAAACATTCAGCTGGAGTTTGAAGACTTGCAATTAAAGTTGCAAAGCGCCCAATCGAAATACGAAGAAGCGCACTCGCAATTGGAAGAAATGCAGCGAAAACACACGGAGGCGACTGCCCGGTTACAAGAAATTCAGCAAGTCGATATCGGAAGAGATGTTGAGCTAACCGAACTCCGGCAAAAATTAGCTGATGCAGAAACTCAAATCGCAGAGATGGAAAATGACTATCAAAGTCGAAGTGAAGTGAGCCGCGATCAACAGACCGAAAACCAGGTGCTTCAGGCGAAATTACAAAATGCCCAACTGAAGATTAAAAAACTCAGCGAGTTAGTGCCAATTTCTCCATTGGACAAACAAATCCGTGATGACCACGCCTTTTGGCAAAGGGTAGGAGAAGCGATGGAAGACCAGGCAACCCTTGCTATCATCGAAGAATTTAATCCTGATTTTGTTTTTGTACACGGAGACACAACAACAACAATG
>CAXHHS010000049.1:0-15991 GCA_964015645.1 uncultured bacterium | reverse complement strand
ATGTGATGAATGTGATGAATGTGATGAATGTGATGAATGTGATGAATGTGATGAATGTGATGAAAAATAAAAATTTTGCTGTTCTCATGAAATTTGATTTTTAAAAGCTTTGACCATATTGTATAACAATTAAATCAGTCGCGCGTGTTTTGCGTCGACTGAATTTATGTATATGGGCATGGGTTAAAACCAGGTGCCACACGGTTTTTTCTATTCATTTCGAGGACACCTGTGCGCCGGCCGAGTGCGTTACTGGGCACTTGCCTTCGTTTTTCATAAAGTTATCTCCTATTGTTGTGTTAATTTATTCATTGCTCAAGCATGAATATAGTACCTATTAAGCCAATTGATTTTGGCGATGTCCCAATAGATTTTGGTGATAATGCAATTCCTATCTTATTATACCAATTCTCTTAAGAGAATTAGTGCTTTATGAGCTTGTCATCAAATGCAAATTGTTTGTCATGTTCTGCAATGGTTTTGCAAGAGAACACAGGTTATATTCCTTACGAAACAGCATTTAACAACCAATCAGAAAGGAAACCAATGTCAGAATACAATCACAAAAATATTGTTGCCGGAACCTTACCCGTTCTCCCCGTAAGGAACGTGGCCGAAGCACTAAAATATTATACGGAAACTCTTAATTTTACTGAACTGTTCCGTCAGCCTGGCGAAGACGGAGTCGTTGTTAACGGGCAGGTTCAGCTCGAGGGCTGCAACCTGATGTTCAACCTTAACCCATCCAATGCAGGAAAACAGGGAGGCGGTGTTTATTTTTGGATTCGAATCGAAAGTCAAAATATTGATGACTATTACCAGGAATTATCGGAAAGAAAAGTCAACATTGTAGAAGAGATCAAGGATCAATTTTGGGGAGACCGCTCATTTACAATTCGTGATTGCAATGGCTACTTTCTGGCTTTCAACAAATCAATCTAGGGAGTCTAAATGAACACAAATAAAAACATGGAAATCGTAAGAGAATTCACGAGAATTTTCAAAAACGAACACAATGTAGAGGGTATTGATCATTTATTTCATCCGGATTTTACTCACAATTTTAGACAAAATTTGCCCCCTGGTTTAGAAGGATTTAAAACAATTGGCAGAATGATGAATGGAACATTTCCGGATGTTTATGTCACCGAAGAGGATTTAATTGCCAGTGGAGACAAAGTGGTCGAACGAAGTTCAGCTAAAGGAACGCATCTTGGAGATATGTTAGGCGTTGCGCCTACGGGTAATGTAATTTATTGGACCGAAATTCATATCTATCAAATAAAAGATGAAAAAATCATACAACATTGGGTGGAGTGGAGCGATATGGAATTAATGGAACAAATAAAACCTACTTCATCTGCTTAGGAGTTTTCCCATACCAACGCTTGAACGCCCGGATAAAAGAGGTCGTGTCGGCATATCCTGCTAAAAAACTGATTTCATCAACAGTTCTTTTGGGATCTTCCATGTACTTTGCACACAACTTTTTCCGGGTTTCATCCACCAAATGCCGATAAGAACAGCCTTTTTCTTTTTTTATTTTCCGTTGTAAAGATCGGGAGCTGAGATGCAAAGCCTGTGCGACTTCTTCCAGAGTTGGTGGTTGCGGATCCATCATGTCGACAATGAGTTTCTGAGTTTTCGATACAAAATGCTGGTCGTTAGAAAAAGACTGTTTGATTTCATTCGCATACTTTTCCAAAACAGCTAATAACCCTTGATCCCTGGTGGGAATCTGTATGCGGCCTAGATCCTTGGGAAACCCAATTCGATTATAAAGTTGCCCAAACTCGACAGAGCAATTAAAGGCTCGATAATACTCAGCTAAATTTTTGGGTTTTGGGTAAGAAAAGCATACAATGGAGGGCGGATGAAAAATGCCGGTCATTTGTTGAACAGAAATAACCATAGAAATAAAGGTTATATTTAAGCAATCTTTGATGACAGCGGCAGATTCAATACTCCATTCTTTTCTTGGCGTAAATTCAATGTAGATGTTATCAGTGTTTTCTCCAATTTTCATCGATAAAACATTCGCAATCAATTCACTATATTTGATTCCCTGCTCAAAGGCCTCATAAACAGTTGAGCTGCTCTGCATAATGAGTGATGTGGTGCGCAGTGCTGCTGTGCTGAACTCAATTCCCATGTGAAAACCAATATCTTCATCTCCCGTTAATTTCATCGCCAGCATCCAAATCTGGTTCATTTTTGCAGCAGGTATCCGGATATCTTCCCGGTTTTTGTATGCTTCAGGAAGGGCAAGGAGTTCGTATAGACTCGTAACATCAAAACCCTTTTTACGAACATATTCTATGAGATCACAAGCAATCTTGGAAGAAAAGGTGATTACACTCATATCTTTTTGCCCAACCGTAAAAAAGATTGTATATTTCTCCAATAGGTATATTGCCCGGAACACCTGTGCGAGTCGAGCTGCATTTCAAAAAACAAATGTCAGGCTTTCTGTTTTACCGGATTCGATCACAATACCCATTTTTTTCTCTTTTAGTTTTTCTTTCTGATAAGTGACGTAGACATCGTATGCGCCGGGTAATAGCTTGATTGTGACGGGTTTATTTATCCGCGAGTGCCCATAGGTCAAGTAGCCTTTTTCGCCACTCTTGTGAACCGTAACGTAAAGCGGTAGCACTTCGCCGCCTCGTTTGCCAGCGACTTCTAGCATACCCTCCTGTACAAATTGGGCGGTCCGTGTTGTTTTTTGCCCGGATGTTACTTCAACACTTTCAAAGGTTACCAACGGTTTTTCAGGAACAACTTGATCCTGAATCTTGACATCGTAAAAACCGGGCAGCAGCTTAAATTCGGCATTTTTAGCCGGTCGCGTGTGGGAATAGGTCAAGTAACTTTTATCGCCTGCCTTATGTACCGCAACATATGTTGTGATACTTTGCCCGGCTTTTTGCGCGCTAATTTCCAGAACGCCTTCCTCAACAAATTCAACAGTTTCTCTTGTTGTTTCACCTGCTTTGACTTCCACATTTTTCAAGAGGATAACAGGTTTTGCGGGTACCTTTAGGTTCTGTACTTTAACATCATAAAGGCCGGGTAAAAGTTTAAAAGTGGCCGGCGCATTATTGCGAGAATGAGCATAGGCCAGGTAATTCTTTTCGCCCGCCTTATGAGCTGTAACATAAGTTGAAAACATTTGTCTGCCTTTGAGGGCCGTAATTTCCAGAAACCCCTCGCCAACAAACTCGATTGCCTTGCGAACGGTGTCGCCCGCTGTGACTTCAATGTCACTTACCGTAATCACGGGCTTTTCCGGCACATTGTTGTTTTGGGCGTTGACTTCATAAGTACCAGGCAAAAGATCAAAACGGGCCGGATAGGTTTTTCGGGAGTGCTCATAAGCAAGATATAACTTCTCGCCGGGATTATGCACTGTCACATACGCTGAAAACTGCTCGCCATCCTTGGTGGTTATAATTTCCAGAACGCCGCTCTGTGCAAACTCAACCGTGTGCTCGGTAACCTCACCGGCCTTGATTTCCACACCTTTGATCCATTGTTCGGGCGTGCCGGGCACGTTTTCATCACGCACCCGAATGTCATAAATGCCGGGTTGCAACTCAATCCGCTTTGGATATTTGGGATCGGTCGAGGTATTGGCCACAGCGGTGTAACCTTCTGCGGATGGGTTCGGAACATAGACACGGGCCAAAAAGGGTTGGCTTTGCTTTAAGGCTGTAATTTGCAAATATCCGCCAGTAAATTTAGGTTTTTCCATGACATCGGCTGCGGCAATCTTAAATTCGTTTGCATTATCGGCTGAGTAGTAATTGCCACCACCGGCTTTGGCCATACATTCCAACTCGGCTTTTTCCTCCTCAGTGACATCAAAACCGATGACATGCATGGTAAAGGAGATGCCGTTTTTTTTCATCTCGGTGACAAACTCACAAGGATCGGGGTCGCATGTTTCCTTGCCGTCGGAAACCAATATTATCGTCGTTTCCTGGTTCAAAGCTTTAATTTTATCCGCGGTTAGCCGCACCGAGCGGGTGATGGGTGTTTTGCCCTTGGGATTGATCTTGCCGATCTGCCCGATCAGGGCTGCCTTGTCCAAAGGGCTTAATGGCGTGAGTTCTTCGACATCATCACAATCACCTTTCTCACGATGACCATAGGCCACTAACCCAACGTTTTGGTTCTCAGGCAAGCCATTGATCATGTCAGCCATGACGTCTTTGGCAATGACAATTTTGTTCACCCCGTCCACCTGCCCCCACATGCTTCCCGAAGCATCGAGGATAAAAATGAGGTTGTCAGCCGTTTGGGGTGTGGCCATTGATGAAAGAAGTAATATTTGTATAATGATCAAGGTTTTGATTTGCGTTAACATCGTTTCCCTTTCCTTATCTTCTGAAATTTCCCGTTCATTTTGATCTTACAATCACACATATACGGCAGAGCATTTATGACCCGTCTAACAACAGTATAACCGGCGAGCGGCGTTTAGCAAAAAACTTTAGTAAATTAGTAAGCACTCCTAATATACTGTTTTTTATGAACTTTCACAAAAATCAAGAGCCCGCTCGTCGGGTTGATACGAAGTTAGGCGACAGGCGTTAGGACACTTATGAAAACTATGGTTAACAACCAAACAAATACAACTGCTGCTTTACGCTTTTCAGCAAGGCAGCAAGCCGCTTTGAATTTTCGGAATTTTACTTAGCAAAAGCAACGGTGCAGCTTTATCACATGGTTGCGGAGCTGCATTTGGTGACAGATGTGTCAGATTAAATCGTGGTTATTACAATTCATAAAACTGTTATGTTCATATTCATGTCAAGTAGCCCATTAGTGTCGTTATAATCCCTAAAACTCAATATCGTTTCTGTATCTCTCTCGCAAATTCATCAAGATTCTTCCCATTAGATTTTTTCCATGTCCTCGACAGAAGCCCCATAGGAAATCATTCCAATCATTACCTTCTATTAAATAATGATGGCCTGTTGACACCAGAGCCTGCCTCATTTCGCTCTTAGAGAACTTACATAGAAGCAATTCTATCATCGTTTTGACTCGCAGTCTCGCCCAATCAGACCTCCCCAGGCCGTGCTTCCGAAGGATATCCGCAACAATCTTTATGTTACCCGCATTAAATGTTGGATCCGTAAACAATGAGCGCACATCTATTATTGCTGCGCCATATCCACGCGCCCGCATTGCCTCTACAATCTCATCATGAATTGAGGGTGCACTAGCTTCCAAAGCCTCTTCTGAGAATTTCTGATGTTGATAGGCATGTTCCACTGAAGGATACTGCACATTCTTTAATTCAATTGGGGTTGCATAAAAGTTTGACAATTTTGTTCCATGAAAATTATCAAGAATGAATTTCTTATCGATTTTTTCGATTACATCTGCTGTATTTTCCTCTGCAGCAGATATAAAAATCTCATGATAAATTTCATCAACTTTTGATTTTGCTGTCTTCAGTTTTTGTCTGTGATACCTGATAATCTCACGCCTTTCCTGGATTTCTTTCAAATCACTTTTAGGTTGGATATAACTTGATACTGGAAGAACACTTACGCTATGCTCAAAGAGCATCGGATTGGCTATATACTTTCTTTTGGGATTATTCCGATCAATTAAAGTGCGAATTATGTCAGCTTCCGCAACTGAAAATATTATTTTACCCTTTTGAAGATACTGTTCTACCGAATCAAGAAGATATTGAAGAGTTTTACCTGTAGAAGAGTTGTCATCGCAAACTAAAACGGTACGTTCTGACAGGCTTGTTTTATGTTTTTCCCAAAAGGTTTTAATTTTGTCAAAATTTAGGACGGCCTGTTCACCATAAACATCTTTGGCAGAATGTAGTGACAGCGGGAATAGAATGATTTCTGGACAGAACCCATAGTAGCGTTTATAATTAAGCCCCGTTACAAGTGCAAGCTCTGTGCCTCCCGACGGCAAACCAATTATGGTTTCAATGTTGGGACAAAAAAAGAGTAGCTTCATAGAAGAATAAAAAATTACTAAAGGATGTGAAGCTTCAGGTCGGCTCAATGCAGAGCCCTCAATCCTTCCATATCTTTTTGCAGATTTTTTTTCTAGATAACCTATTAATTGAAAAAGCTCTTCTCGGAAGTTCTTTTCGAAGCAAATAGAATCGTCTGTCTTAAAGAAAAATTGGTAATGAAACTCAACCGCTGTCATCGTGGCATCTATTAAGCGAGTCCTAACATTTTGATATTCTTCGTTGCCAAAATCAAACTTCCCTATTTTTTCCTGAGATAATAAAGCGTTCAAAATCGTCAGCAAGGCATTTTTAATATAATCAGATATGGCAAATTTCTCCAATGGCGAACTAGATTTTTCCAAATACAACAAAGCTTCAAAGATGTCCTTTTTTAAAATGAGAAGCTTTTCTGTAGCCGTGAGGCCTTTATCTAGAGAGACGATATATGTATATCCTCGTGTATGAGTTTCAGAACAGCTTAGCCGATCAGAGTAATCAAAAAAGCCTGTACGATTGCTATCTGTCAACAATTTACGAATATCGAGCGCTCCATTAAGCCGTGTTTTTTCATGTAAGATTTCTAAAAACTCTAGATTGACTAAACTATTTCTTTTCTCAAAGGCGGTTCGTAGTCGTTTCCGATTAGACTCTATAAGTAACTTATAATATTCGTAGGAAAAAATTTTTTTGCTACACCCGATTGGCAGATCAGCTTTCTTTATGGCAATAGGTAATTTTTTGAATTCTTCCATACCTTATAACCGACCTCTATTTTTGGATGTACAATTTACCAAATAATTATTCAAACTTGCAGAAAATTTGATTTTTTTTCTGTACCAGAAAGGGGAATATATATAAAGATTCTAAGTACACGACAAAACTTTGATGTTCAATATAAGAATTTTTTTGCGAGTATGATATACGGAAAACTGTCGTATATCGATATTTTTTCGTACTGATATGCTGGTTTGAACAGCTCTTACTGGATACCCAAACAGCATAACCAGTAATTCTATAATTTCTCCAATATTACGAAAAACCCCTCATTTTGACCAGCAACATCTCAGAGTTTTACAATTTTCTAACGGTATAATATGCATTTTGTAATGTTATAGAGAAACTGTACACTCTCATAGCCGCGCCAACTCCATCTTTGGTGCCCGTTCAAACTTGTGGTTATGGGAAACAGAATCGTCTCAGTAGCTGGTCAACTCGCATGCGTTCTGTTGGAAGCGCAACGACCGATAGAACGTTAAGCTCAGGAGCGGCGATTAACCATCACCTCCAGCGACTGGTTCGGCATTTCATTCATTTTACCGCAATCATTCCCCAATATACACCCAAAGATGATATACCTTAAAGGCTTAGAATGCTTTCGCCATTCGATAAAATCGCAATCCTGATATGGGTAAACGCTTTGGCCACTGCGACTCGATGGTCATCCCGCGGTGCTCGTAGAGACTTCGAGCGCGCTTATTCTTTGCAGAGACATCGAGGACGAGTCGTGCTGATCCACTGGCAATGGCCTGGTCCTCAATTGAGTCCAGCAAAACCGAACCTACGCCTTTGCCGTCAAGCCCCTTGTCGACCGCAATAGCATGCAGGTAGAAATCGCCATCGGCGATGGTGTCAATAATTCGCATAAGTGGTGCGAACAGTATGGATATGGCCATCATCCGCAAATTAAATTTGCCCGCTGCCAACTTCAAGGGTTGATCTGAGGCGATGCGATGCTGCTCGGCTGTATAGCCCAAGGCCATTCCCACGATGGCCCTGTCACGTTCGGCAAAGGTTACATTCTGGTAAGACAGGTCATGGTTTGGTTGGGTAAATGCTGTGGCGACGATGTTTACAGCGTTGCGCCCAAGCCAAAAACGAAAGAATCCTTCAGCTGATCTGTCGAGAAGGGTGGCAAACAACCTTCCTTCATTGAGGTTGGGGGTTGCAGTTCTAAGAGTTATCTCGTCTTTTTGCATGATAGTGATCTCCGTTCGAACCAGCAATTATAAGTTTCTTCGACATTACAAAAATTTCTCATTGGGGGCCGCTCAAACTTATAGTTCTGGAACATAGAACTGTTTCGGGAGCCAATCAGCTCGCGCATTTTCTGCCGATAGTGCAGCAACCAGAAGAGAGCACAGGCAGCTGCCATCATAGTGTTAAGGTATCACGCATATTTCTCACGGTATGGCAAATCGCTGGCGTCGTAAAACGATGTGATGGCGGTGATTTCCCCATTCTCGGTTTGTACCCAGTCACAAACCTGTATTAAACCGTTTGGCGTCACCATTTTGAACCAGATTGCAGCGTTACTATCCCCGCTCAAAGTTTTCACTATTTCAAGCGTTGTAACGTTTTTGGCTGCCATCGGTTTTATTTTCGCGAGGTATTTATCTCGACCTTTGATAACTCCCAAGGGGCTGGTGTGGATGAAGTCTTTTGCGAGGGGAATTTCATCCGGTTTTCCGGTATTCCAACCGTCGATCCAGGCGCGGGCAAGCTGCTCTGATTCATTCCGTGTTGGCATAATTTTATCTTCCTTTGGTTAAGCGGGTAATGATTGTCTATATGATCAGACCTCAAATTATGCGAATGATATGTATCTGATTTTAATTATTTAGATGGCTTCAAGTTAACGCCTCTGAAATCCTTTAGCAATACCCAATAGCTATAGATGAAAAAGACTTGATTGAGGAAAGTATATACCTTAAAAACGCCGAACCAATTCCACTCTTTACAAAATCATTGGTTTGTGGTATATTGCTCACTTGCAGGAATCAAACTATTTTAACCAATAAACCAGGCGGATACGATATGGCAGAAAACAGCAAAAAGAATTCACAAGGTAATGGGGGCGGCTGGGTCGATAAGATGTTAAATATCATCGAGGTGGTTGGGAATAAGTTACCCGACCCGGCGATGTTGTTTTTGTTTGCAATGCTCACTGTTTGGGTGCTTTCGTGGATCTTTTCGACGATGACATTTACGGAAATTGATCCCCGGAGCCAAAGCCCGATTGTGATCAATAATCTTTTGGCCGGATCGGCACTGGCGACCTTTCTCTCCAACATGGTGACAATATTTACCAGCTTTGCGCCGCTGGGCGTCGTGTTAGTGGCGATGCTCGGTGTGGGCGTTTCCGAGCACTCCGGTTACATCAACACCGGGTTAAAATATTTGCTGAGCAAAACCTCCAAAGCCATGCTAACGCCGATGGTTATTTTTGTGGGAATTTTAAGCCACAGCGCGGTGGATGCCGGGTATGTTTTGGTGATTCCCCTCGGCGGGGTTATTTTTTACGCTGCCGGGCGACACCCGTTAGCGGGAATTACTGCCGCCTTTGCCGGGGTTTCCGGTGGATTTAGCGCCAATCCTGTTCCTTCGGCACTTGATCCATTGCTGCAAGGATTTACACAGCCGGCAGCACAAATTCTCGATCCGAATTATATTGTAAACCCGCTTTGTAATTGGGGATTTACGGCAGCTTCTACGCTGTTGATCGTTGCCCTGGGTTGGTACATCACTGACCGCGTTATTGAACCGCGCTTAAACCAACATAGCGGCGTGGATGAAGATGCCGAAGAAGCCCCGGATATGGGATCGATTTCCGCTGTAGAGCGGAAAGGATTTCTTTGGGCGACAGCAACGATGGTACTGGGTTTAGTGCTTCTGATACTCGTTCTCTTACCGGAAGATTCTCCCCTGCGCGGTCCCAATGGTGAGATCACTTCCTTTTCCGCCCCGATTATGCGCTCGATTGTTCCGCTAATCTTTTTGCTCTTTTTACTGCCCGGCGTAGTGTATGGCATTATTGCCGGAACCTTTAAAAAGTCGAAAGACATGATTGATGCCATGACCAAAGCGATGGACGGGATGACCTACTACATCGTAATGGCGTTTTTCTGCGCGCTGTTTGTAAATGCCTTCGCCACCTCCAATATCGGTGCGCTATTGGCAATTAAAGGGGCAACCTTTTTAAAAGCGCTGGCTTTACCGGCGCAGGTTACGATTGTCGGTATCATTATTCTGACAGCGTTTGTGAATTTGTTTGTCGGTTCCGCTTCCGCCAAATGGGCGTTGTTGGCACCAATTTTCGTACCGATGCTGATGCAGCTCAACTTCAGCCCGGAGTTAACCCAGGCCGCCTATCGCGTGGGCGATTCTTCCTCGAACATTATAACGCCGTTGATGCCCTATTTTCCGCTGGTGGTGGTTTTCTGTCAGCGTTATGTGAAGAATACCGGTATCGGAACACTAGTTTCTTTGATGTTGCCGTATTTCATCACCTTTTTAGTGACCTGGACGGTGTTCTTGTTAATCTACTGGCTGCTGGGAATTCCACTGGGATTGCAGGCGTCTTATGTTTACCCGTGATGCGATTAAAGTAAATTGTTTTACGCTGTTAATGGATAGGCAATGTTGTGAAAAAATAAATGATGTTACGTGGTGCGTAAAAAAAATATCCTACGTACCACGCAACACGTATCACGCTTATTTGCTCACCAAAATTTCATTCACTCGCCGAAACACCCCATCAAACATCTCTTCCGTCAATCGTTTGGTAAACGTATTTTGCTGGCTGGGATGATAGGAGGTTAGCAGATAAAGCCGTTCGGATAATTTAAACTCCGCGCCATGAGAAAATTTCGGACGGGGTTTGATAGCGTCAAATCCTTTTTGCGCTAACAATTTTAACGTATGCTGAAAAGACAAACCACCCAAGCATAAAATAGCGCAGTTTTTCGTCGTAGCACTCCACTGTTCAAAGAAAAAATCGAATTCTGCTGCCATAAATGGCGCGCAGTTTGCAAACTCCTCGGCAGCCGGTTTATTGGCTGGCGGTGCGCAGCGGCAAAGCGCCGTGATGAAGCAGTTGCGCAACGCCAGTCCATCATCCCGGCTTTCGGATGTGGGTTGATTGGCAAACCCGGCTTTATGAAGCGCACGATACAACCAATCCCCGCTGCGGTCGCCGGTAAACATTCTGCCGGTACGATTAGTGCCGTGTGCCGCCGGAGCCAGGCCAACGATGATAAATCGCGCGCTCAAATCCCCGAAACCGGGCGCCGGTTTTCCCCAATATTCCCAATCGGCAAACCGGCGGGTTTTTTCGCTGGCAACCTTTTCTCGCCATTCCACCAATCGCGGGCATTTTCGGCATTGGACGATGGTTTGGTTTAATGTTTCAATCTTCATATTTATTGTTTTAACTGTTCCACACCTGCCGTTACGGAAACAATCCGCCAATTTTCCTCCAGCTTTACCAATGTTAAATAAAAAATAAAGCTGATGGCTGTATCGACAGTTTCTACTTTCACTGATGCCACATTGCCGGCGGTAAGATCGGTTCCGGTGAGTTTTATTTCCCGCTCTCTCCCGCCAATTTTTTTGGCTTTCAGCGCCTCAACCCATTTTTCCGGCGGATTGGTCTGAAATCCCTGCGGCGTTAGCACGAAAAATTTAGCCTCGGAATTAAAAACAGCCGCAAATCTAACGGCATCCTGCTGATTAATGCTTTCCGCAAATTCATGTGCTACTTTTTCAATCGCCTTTTGCGGTTCATCATTTCCGGCAATCAATAGCGAACTTAAAAAACAGATTTCCAGCATCATTAGCAAGGCAAAAATGATCTTTTTCATTTACGATCTCCTGGTTTAAAATTAGACTTACATAAAATTAGCAAATGAGCCAATGCTTCGAATTCCAATGGCTCTTTCACAAATTAAGCTTGATTTAACCACCGTCAGGTAATTTGGCGTGAAAGGGGAAAGGGATGTTGGAAGGAATTAGTTTTAGATCGTAAAAAGGATGGTTATTGAAAACCAGGAGGTTCACCATAACTTCGGCCAGTCAAGATTATTTGAAACCGGAAACCTTATACCGGCCTTTAGCTTTTAATGAAAAAGCGAGCCTGATTTTCAAAAGCGTTCGGATTTTGAGCAATACGTGAGAAAAAGATAAAAAGCCTAAATTCCACAGAACCGTACTCAACAATCTTCAATCATCAATTCTCAAAATACTATTCCCGGCAACGGGTTTTACAGGCGGCAAGTAAACTGTTGCAAATTCGCCTCTCCAAAGGTGTATTCGCATTTGCTAAGCAAGCTCGATGTTGCGCTTCACAGGCGGCTATACATGCCCCGGGAGATTTGGCAGTATTGGTAATTGTGCATGTTTTTTGATCGCCGAACGCAAGGGTGACGGTTCCGTTAGGACCGCAATCACCGCTCATTGTGGTGGTATAATTAGCGATATTCGTCCCGCTGCCTGCTGTTACCGCAATTGTATGAGTGCCTGGAGTTAAGCTAAAGGTGGTGTCTATAAAACTAATATTTGCCACTCTCGTTGTCCCATCAATTTGTAGATTGAATTTTCCCGTATCGCCCAATGGGCTTACTCTATTTTTCAACGTGAGTTGAGGGCCTGAGATTGTGACAGTACAAATTGTCGGATGTCCGCCAGGTACAAGAACGGTTCCATCCGGCGAGAGGTTATCGCTAAAACTGATGAAGTAATTATCAAGATTCGTGCCGTTGCCATCCGCCACAGCGACGGTATGGGCGCCAGCGTTCACATCTATTGAACCGGTAGTGCCGCCATTTCCGATATTTTCTGCTCGAGGAATACCGTCGATCAGAAGGTTAAAGGCGCCGGGAAGACCCGGGGGGATTACCTTTAAATTTACTACCAGCCGGGGATTTTGCGGTTGCTGATCACAAGCGGCCTGGCATGCCGGCTTAAAATTAGGAGGAAGCGTATTGCAGACTGCTCTACACGCGGCCCTGCCGGATTTGGCGAGTATCGTAACACTACACGTTTTGACGCCCCTGTTTGTGGGAAACGTGATGCTACCGTCAGGAGCGCAATCCCCGTCCCAAATAGCGACATAATCAGAAAGGTTGGTGCCGCTGCTGCCAGAGATGCCAATCGTATGCTCACCAGGGCTTATATCTATTGCCCTGGTTTGTTGATTGCCGCCGCTGCCCTGGTTATAACCGATATCGGAGCTTTTAATGTCGCTATCAACCAAAAGATTAAACCTGCCAGGATCTCTGTTTGGCAGGAATTCGAATTTTACAATTAACCTTGGCTGCTCTTCGCTGGCAATTACCCGTAATTCTTGCTGAGCTTCGTTATTCTCGGCAGCATTATCATTTACCAGCCTTCTCAGTTTCACCGTAACGTGATTGTAAGGATCACCCTCGCCCTCGGGCTTCCAAACAACAAAAACATCTTTATAATCATTCGCAGGTAGCTCATTAATAAATAGCGACTTATAAAGTTCCCTGCCATTGTTGTTGCTCGCGGTTTGATAGGGCGCAGAAAAATGGAATTGCACCTCAATATTATAAGCCGTTGCCGGCCCATTGTTGTGTACTCTGGCGTATAGTCGATTCTCTTCCCAACTCACCGCATCTTCATCCACCGGGCCGGTTGATTTTTGGATTGTTTCGTTATAATTGGCATACCCACCGCCGGCAATAGGGCTGTCAATCCAGATATTCGGCTCACCTTCGAAGTTATACTTACGAATGAAAACATCTGTTTTCCCCTCTCTACTCTGGCCTGGAAGACTCCCCAAAGTTCCTCCGGCTACAAACAAACTTGAGGGGTCGACATAGAGTCCAACATGAGCATCTCGTTCGGATGTTCCGAACTGGTGAGTCCAAACCACTGTTCCTTCTCGGTCATATTTTCGAATATATATATCACTGTCGCCTTCATAGGACTGACCGGATAAGGCGCCGAATACAGTACCAGACACATATATGCCGGAAAAGGCGATCGAGATTTTCCTTGCAGAATCTCCACCAGGGGTTCCAAACTGACGTGTCCAAATCTCGTTGCCCGAGAAATCATACTTTCGAATAAATGCATCACTCCTGCCTGCACTTATTTGTCCAGGCAATGTTCCTCCTGTAAAACCGACGACATACACACCTGTGACATCATCGGATACCCCATAGGCAAAATCATCGCCATCCGTTCCAAACTGACGTGTCCAAATCTCGTTACCCGAGAAATCATATTTTCGAATAAATGCATCATGCCTGCCTGCATTTATTTGCCCGGAAAAGATACCGGTTGTATACCCGACGACATATACACCTGTGGCATTGGCAGATACCCCATAGGCAACATCCAAACTATCCGTTCCAAACTGATCTGTCCAGGCCAAATTGCCTTCCGGGGTATATTTTCGAACAAATCCGTCAGGGCCGCCTTGATGGGATTGCCCAGGTAAAGCGCCTGCTGTATAACCACTTATGAATACCCCCGAGGAGTTGATATAGAGTTCGTAAGCGATTTCGCCTCTCGAAGTTCCGAACTGGCGAGTCCAAATCTCGTTGCCCGAGAAATCATACTTTCGAATAAATGCATCACTCTTGCCTGCACTTATTTGGTCAGACAATGTACCATAAGTATTCCCGACGACATATACACCTGTGGCATCGGCAGATATCTCCCCGATGTGGTCCCGAGCAGAAGTTCCAAACTGTCGCATCCATTCCACATTGCCTTCCAAGTCGTATTTTCGAACAAATCCGTCAAGGCTGCCTTCACCGGACTGACCGGGAAAAACTCCGTCCGTTCTCCCGGATATAAATACGCCCGAGGAGTTGGCATGGATTCCTGTTGATAATTCACCTTCGGGAGTTCCGAACTGGCTAGTCCAGGCTTCAAAAAGTCCTAGCTTTTGAAAAGAGACGTCGTAATCAATTTCCGGAGGGTCATACTCAACTGAAATTTGATACCCGGCATCATTCGGCGCTTCGGAAACGACGGTAATATTGATTCCGGTGCTGGCAGGGCTGTCACTTTGCCCGGGGCTTAAAACAGCATCTGTCAGATCGGCGGTGTTCGAACCATGATCCCTGATGATAACCGGTGCCTGACCTTCCGGGATCGTTTTGTTGGCATAATACACCAAAATCCCATCGTTGGGAATTGCGCCATCGGCGTTGCCCAGGGCCTTTCTGGCCTCTACCCAATAAAAATGGTCTTCTTCCTCAAACGTCGTTATCCCTTTTGATAAACCGATGGCAATGGCCGCATATTGATCTCTTTCCACAATGCTCTGGGTGCTGAGAAGAATGGGAGGCTCCCCGCTACGAACGGAGGTTCCCGCTGGCCGGGGAATGTAGTAGATTTTGCCGCCGCCGGAGGTTATCCAGGTCGCCAGCTCTTTAGACCATACCAGGGGGTGAACGCCACTAAAGGGTTTCGCCATATTATCCCATCCCTCCGCGGTTTTAAAACCGGCCGGGAATTCGACATTATCGTGGATGTAAAGGTCTTGTAATCCCATTTGATGAGAAACACCATGGGCAAATTGAGCAATACTATTACCGGAGCCTTGAACGGAAACGGAGAGGTATTGAGGCTCGGATTCGAAAAAGCGCTGCCCGGTGGTTGCCCAATCGCCGCTGAAATCCGGATCGTTTACCACGATAATGACCCGGCCAATATCGTCTTTCGGACCGGGGGTGCTTCCGGTAAGAATTTCCGGTTCACCGGCAACGACTTTGTTTAATACCTCGCCAGCAATTTCAACCAACAACTCCTGGTTTAACGTTTTATAGTAGCTGCGATTATGGTCTAAGGTAACCGGCCCGCGAAAAACCGGTTGAAGCGTAGTAAGCCCGTAGCTGACTTCTTCAATCCAATTTCCGGCGCTTTCTACTGTATCCATAATGGTTGCCTGGTTTATAATTCGCGGGATATCCGGGAATTGCGCCGCAACCACCAGGGTGTTTTGCACGCCAACCGGAAAGGGTGCGCGGGAAACCCGAACCCGGCGCAGGGCAATATTATTATTCAGCCTTACCTCCGCCAGGCCCTCGGCCCGTTGGGAAGGATCGTAAGTATTAACCAGCCGGGCAGCTAGGTAAAAAACACCATCCCCGGCAGCATTAGATTCCGGGGCGGGCGGGCGCCAAATTAGCGGACCTGCTACCGTAACACCGTCTTCTTCCTGGCGCGCTTCTACCC
>CAXHHS010000048.1:0-16065 GCA_964015645.1 uncultured bacterium | reverse complement strand
GGCAAAAGCACTAACGGTAAAATTCATTCAAATGGTGCAGGCGAGATAGGCCAAAAAACAAAAGGGAGTGGTAAAAGAACCTCAAATTCTACCAATGCCAGCGATGTTGCAAAAACAGATGATATTTCCAATGGTAAACCAAAAACCAATGGTACTTATGTATCGAAAAAACCTAATACAAAAATAAATGGGTCAGTTAAAACCGAAACCGCTGTAAAACCCCCTAAAGTTCCAAATGATAAATTAAAGGCCAACGGCGTTCAAAAACCGTTAGCAGATAAAAAAACATCCGAATCGAAGCCTTCCGAAACGAAAAGATCCGGAGAAGAACTTAAAAACTGGATTTCGGGAGTTTCTTTAAAACGCGAAAATAATTTGGCGATTGGCCTTTATATAGAAGGTTCTATGTTGCACTTGACTTGCTTACTAAAGTTAAAAGATCACTTTCGGCTGGTAGAAGCGAAGACCATTAAACTTCCCAAAAGCCTGGAAAATTTGCCCGATAATAGCAAAACTGCCATCGATACACTCGACGTAGATTTGGATGATATTGTATCCCGGAAAACATCACCCGAAATGCAGAATTTGGATGCCTACCTGACGGAAATAGATGAAACCAATGAAAATGCAATTATTTTGCAAAATTTTCTTAGCAAGTATTCTTCCAAAAAGTTTAATATTGCCGTTAGTTTCTCCGAGCCGCAAATCCACTATTCTCATTCGAGCGGCGATAGCAATTTAGAGAGTGACCAGCCTAAAGAACGGATTATCGAAGAGTTGTCGCAAATTCACCCGGATGCAAAACGCTTGAAGCCGGAAGATTTGAACCTGGTTAAACTTGCCGATAACCGCTTAATGGCAATCATCCGCCATACGGATCATGATGTCATTCATCTCTTGAAAAGTGTAAAACTTAATTTGTTTAAGCGGCTTTCATTTATGGAGAGCGCAGAGATTTCGCTGGTAAACCTGGTAAACCTCGGCTACAATTTTCAAAAAACAGATGTAAGCGTTGTAATTCATGTCGGGCATGAGATTAGTAGAATGATTTTTATGCAAGGGAAAGAAATTTTCTATATTTCTTACTTTACCAGCGCAGGATTGAATTCTCCGGAGCTTTCCAATACTATCAACAGCAGAATGCTGATGGAGCAGGACACCCTGCATTTACCCAAAATAAACAACATTATTTTAACCGGCGAATGTATAGAAGCCGGCATCAAAGAATCGCTTTCCCAAAAGCTGCCGAAAAGCGTTAATATTGAATATTTTGAACTCCATCGATTGAGAATTGATGGCATCGATCCCAAATTTTCTCGCTATGCCGTTCCCTGCGGTGCAGCATTGCGCATTTTGGAAAAACAAGAAAAATCACTTTACGATGTAGACCTTACACCACCAGAAATTAAAGCTGCCCAAAAATTTCAATTAGGCATAGCAGGATGGATAATGATCTTCCTGGTGCCGCTCTTTGCGTTTTATACCACCGTTAAATATGGGCAGCAAATTCGGGAAGTATTGCAATTGGAAACACAAATACAATCGGTTGCATTGCAGGCGGATCAATACCAACAACTGGAACTGCAAATGAATGTGCACAAGCGCAACCTGGCGCAACTCAACCAGGTGGAATCAATGCTGGATTCGTTAGCCGGCAGTTCCGCTACCTGGAATCAATTTTTAGCGAGGTTGGCAACTGCAAGCAAACGGGTCGGCAGTATTTGGTTCACCGGTTTTAGTAAAGGTTCGCAAGGAAAAATTCTTCTGCAAGGATACGCCACCCAAAGAAGCAGGGTCTTGAAATTTTCCGAAACGATGGGAAATGCTGAGATTATTCGTGTGAACGGAGAAGAAATTCGCGAGAGGAAAATATTTATCTTTACGGTTGAGGTAGATTTTGAAGAGGAAAAAGTGGAAGGTGAAAAGAATTGAACACTGATGACACGGATTGAACGGATTTTCACAGGTTTTTATAAAGATTTTCATTCTTCTTCAAGAAATTGGATAAAGGTCTGTAGATTAGAAGTTTAAGCTCCCACCTCTTATTAGGAGAGGGGACGGGGGTGAGGTCAAAAAGCACAAAACATGGAGTTCTATTTTGTCATTTAAAATTAAAAATTTAGCTGTGATGTCCATTGTAACCGCCATTGTATTGGCGGTCGGGTTGTATTTTACTGCCTGGTTTTATCCTCAAAAAATTGCGGAGGCAAAGTCCCGCTTCGACCGCTTTAACCGCCAGGCGCAACAATTAGACGGCATTGAGACCGAATATTATACGCTGGAAAAAGCAATAAAGGAAAAACAGGATAAAATCAACGATTATCAAAAAGAATTTGTTAAAGACGACTCTTTTGCTAAAACGTACGACTACTTGAATAGCATTCTAAAATATATCGGCCCCCTGGATTTCAGTATGACCTTTGCCAAGACCGAAAAAGATGGCAGTTTCGGGTATAATGTTTATAGCATTCGGGGAGAGGGGCCATTTTCCAGCGTAATTCAATTTATTAGTTATATCGAAAAAGGGCCGCGGCTGTATCGAATCGAAAATTTAAACTTCCAAAGCCTGGAAATGAAAGACGATGAAAGCAAACGAATTAAACTGCGAATCTCTTTTCAAATGGAAATGCGGGTCTATTTTACGGATTTTGAGGATTTGCCACCCATTCAAAAATCATTGAGAGATGTACAAACTCACACGGTTTCCAACCCCTTTTATCCGCATATATTTCGCAATGTTCCCGGCAATGCAGAGAACTTGATTGAGGTGGAAAGGGCACAAGTTAAAGCAATTTTGACGGATAAAGCTTTGATAGAATACAATGGGGAAACCCATGTATTAAAGGTTGGAGATAAAGTGTATTTAGGCCATTTATCCAAAATTATTCCGAGCAGCAATGAAGTGAAATTTGTGCTGAATAAAGGGGGAATTATGGAGCGAGTTTCTTTGAAATTGCAATTTGATGAATCGGAAGAATAAAGGTTATTATACTTTGAACGGGAATCAACCTGGCCATTTAGCCACAGAGATACAGAGTTCTCAAAGGATTGAAAATAAACCACTTATAAAATCTCTGTGGCCTCTATGGTAAAAATTAAAATTGTAGCCGTTTGTAGTATAACAAAAATATCAACACGGAAAAATATTATGATCTTTGAGAAATCGATCCACCGGTTGCAGTACTATGGGGATGTTTCTTGAATATGGAAAATGAAAGGGAGGTTCATGAAATCGAAAATCTTTCTATTAATGATGCTGATTTGCATTTTAGCTGCAAGTTCGCTGGACGCACAAAAGCGCCGGATTAAAGAGCTTCGGGAGGTAAATGCTTCGCCGGCAGAAATTGTATCGTTTTCGCAATCGACAACATTTAGCAATGCGTTATTTATTATCAACGATTTAAGCCGAAAATTCCTGGGCAAAATGATTATCAACCGGGAAATATTTTCCGGGCCAATTGGCGTCGATATTAACAATAAGCATTTTCTGACAGCCCTGGAAGTGGTTCTGCAACACAATGGGTTTTGGTACGAGGATCATGTCGATTACATTCAATTAATCCAACCGGTGGAAGAATCGGTTGCCGAGTCCCAACCGAAAACAGATGCAACGTATGAAAAGTTCTCAGCCCGCGAGGTGGTAATTTCCGCGGTGTTTTTTGAGGCGGATGCTGCCCGGCTGCGGCAAGCCGGGATCAGTTGGAATTTCCTTTATGAAGGCGATGTGGATCTGGGCATCAAAAATACGTCGGCGGATGACGCCGGCGGTTTGCTACAAGTCGATTTCGATCCCAAGCTGGACTTTGCAGACATCACTGCAATTTTCAAAACCCTGGAAAGCGAACAGGTTGGTGAAGTGATTACCAGCCCTAAAATAACCGTTAAATCCGGGCAGCAAGGTAAAATTCAAGTTGGGGCGGATGTCGCCGTTTCATTGCAAGATTTTGCCGGAAACACGGTTACCCAATTTTTTTCTACCGGCTCTATTATCAAAGTAAAACCAACTGTCATGCGTTACGATTCTATCGATTTTATCAACCTCGACTTAAAAATAGAACGCAGTAACAGCGCCCGGGGAGAAACCGGCCTCGAGATCCAAAAATCTGTTGCCGAAACATCAATTCTGCTGCTTGATGGCGAAGAAACCATTATTGGCGGAGTAAACATCAACGAAGAATCTAGCAGTAGACATGGGATTCCGTTTCTTAAAGATTTGCCTGGGTGGTTTTTTGGTTTGCGCTATGTTTTTGGACACGAAGCGGTTAGCCATGTAAAAAAAGAAGTATTGATTTTGATTAGAGGAAAAATTCTGCCGCCGCTTAAAGATCGTTTTCAAGCAAAACTTAGAGGGCTGGATAGAAACCATATATTAAGAAAGAGCAGGCAATCGAATATCCTCCGGATGGAAGGATATAAAAACCAGGTAAAATTACAGAAGAAATAGTTCTAAAAGGAGTTGAACATAATGCGGGAAACCATAGGGAAGTTTATAATTATTTGCAGCATTTTAAGTTTAGGAATGTGGGGATGCGAATCCTCCACGAGCAGCAATGAAAATCTGGTAACATTAAGCGGAAGAGTGTTAAACATTGAAACAGATACACCAATTGATGGCGCTATTATACAAGTTTTAAGTGTTTCTCCGATTTTGACCTTGATCGCCGATTCGCTAGGAAAATATACCGTGGATTTTGAAATCGAGGAAACTCAAGAGATTAAAGTTGCAGCGTTTAAAGAAAGTTTTTTATCCGATACCACAACGGTACTGGTGGTTCCGGGGCAAATTGTGGAAGTGCCATTATTTCGCCTATCGCCGACAATATCCACACCATCTAAATCCGGAGAAGCTGCAACGATTATTCTGCATTCGCAATCCGTGCCAAGTATTGGCGTTCGAGAAAGCGGGGCAGAAGAAGTTGCCCAGCTCGTATTTGAAGCGCAAGATTCGCTTGGCCGCCCAATCGATCTCGATCATTTAATCGAAGTGCGTTTTACCTTCGGCTCTGCGCCCGGCGGCGGGGAATTTATCAACCCGCCAACCGTAACCACCGGAAACAACGGTCTTGCCCCGACCTATATTTTTAGCGGCACGGTTGCCGGGGTGGTTCAAATAATCGCCGAGGCGGATGTTGGCAGCAGGACAATTCGTTCCCGACCGGTTGCTATTACCATCCACGGCGGTTTGCCGGATGCACCGCACTTTAGCGTCGCAACCCAAAAAGTCAACTTCCCGGGATACAATATTTTTGGCCGCATAAACCAGATTACCGCCTTTGTGGGAGATCGATACACCAATCCGGTACGGCCGGGAACTTCGGTTTCGTTCTCCACAAGCGGCGGTATTATCGAAGGATCTGCACAGACGAATGAGTTTGGAGAAGGCAGTGTCAATTTGATTTCTGCCGCACCACGCCCCAATCACTCCACATTTGGGCCAGGGTTCGCAACCGTCACGGCAACAACAATCGATGAAAACCAGATGATGATTTCTACGGATGTTATTGTTTTATTTTCCGGGATTCCGCAAATATCTATTTCACCAACATCCTTCACCATACCCAACGGCGGCGCACAAACATTTTTCTACACGGTTAGCGATCAAAATGCGAACCCGCTTGCGGAAGGCACGAACATCAGCGTTTCCGTTAGTGGCGAGGATGTTAAAACATTCGGCAGGCTCGATTATGAATTACCGGATACCCAAAGCCGTGCGTGGACACAGTTTGCCTTTACCATTGCCGACGCCGTGGATACGGTGGATGTCGCAAAACCATTATTTATCGAAGTGAATACCGATGGCCCAAATGGGGAGTCGTTTTTGAGTATCTCCGGTATTTCGCGGTAAAAAATGGTTTATTGAGTAAATCAAAAAATAGGAATAAGCACTAATAAATAATCCCGGCAGGGATGAAAGAAAATAGCCCACCAATTCATGATACTGATAGCGAATTGGCGCGGCATAAAATTCCCCGCCTTAGATAAGGAGGGGACCGATTTTCGATGCGTCCAGCGAGAAAATCAGGGGTGGTTTGACGAGGTCTGCACTTTCAACCACCCCTGCATCGTTCGCTCGACGCTTCACGATGCTGTCCCCTCCTTTCTAAGGCGGGGAATTCGAAAAAAAATAGAATATAAACCAGGTACCACAGTTCATACTATAAAGAAGAGAGAAGGTCTGATATGGATGTCATTGTATTTGTGCTTGTCATTTCCTCTGCGGTTTTCCATGCGAGCTGGAATCTTGTATTGCGAAAAGTAACCGGAAATATAATTGTCGTTTGGTTATCGTTGTTTGTTGGAGGATTAACCGTATTGCCCATTGTAATTGGCAACACTTATATAAAAGGATTGGAAACGACGATTTCTTTAACCGGTCTTGTTTGTGTGGTGGCAAGCGCTGTGGTGCACAGTGTCTACTTTTGTCTTTTAGCACGCGCCTATCAAAAAGGAGAAATATCCATTGTATACCCGATAACACGTGGTTCCGGCATCACTATAACCACTTTGTTTGCACTATTTGTTTTGAATGAAAACATCTCATTTGCCGGAGGGGTTGGTATCACTTTAATTCTCGCCGGTATTTTTCTAATTGCTTTAAAGAGCTTTACGAAAAACAGTAATTCCGACGTTATCGGAATGTCGTTAAGCGTGGGGGCAATGATTGGCGCTTGCTCTTTAATAGATAAAGTCGGTGCGATTAATGTTGATCCCGTTTTGTATATCAGCCTACTTTATATTATTTCGGGTTTGTTGATGACGCCGTACATCCTTTTAAATTATCGCTGGATAATTGGTTCTACATTAAGAACCTATCCCGGGTATATTATGACGGTCGGGCAAGGTTCAATCGGAACCTATCTTCTGATCCTCTTTGCCTTTACAATGGGGTCGGTGAGTTATATCGTTCCCATGAGAGAGTTTGCAGTCGTCGTCAGCGTATTTTTGGGCATTATCTTTTTGAAGGAAGAAATAACGATACCGAAATTTATCGGCATCGCCGCTATCAGTATCGGTTTGATTTGTTTGAGGTTAGGATAACACCCGGAAATCCGGTAAACCCAATAAAAATAATTAATTAGCTTGTATTTTTTCGCCAGCGACATTATACCATTAGTGAATGTATACGATTTCGATCCAACTCGGGATTGTCGATAAATCGTTCACGTGTGATCGTTACGGGGATTAGCGATAGTCTCCGTAACGATCGTATCAAATTACTCCGTGTAACGGCTCGTTTTTGCTGTGCTGTCTGCAAAAACGCCTGATCATCACAGAAGTGCAGGACTAACCACCCTTTTTAAAAGCTTCCGCGGCTTAAATCCATAACATCAACCTTAGAAGTTGAAAAAACCGTTGAAACTCAGGTATCGTGCTGATGCGAAACGGGGCGTTAATGGTTTTTACATCTATGTGAGAGTATTAAAAAATAAATAGCTGTAGGAATTCTTAAAGAAATGTAGAAATTATACCAAAGCGTGGAGGCTGCCTACAGCAACCCCCACGCATGGCGAGGAGAGGAATGTTGGTTAAAGTAATACGATTATTGCGCCTAAATAAAACACCGCAATGAATAATTTTAGTGAGCAGCAGCAGCAAAGGCGATTGGCTATACTCAACTCAACACCCGGCTGACAGTCCTATACCTGCTATCAATACCCACTGCTACCCGCTAATAATATTATGTTTCATATATATCCTACATCTTACTTAAGAAATTTGCATAATTACCGATGAAAGAATGTGGGATAAATCAAATAAACAAAAACCATTTTGTAGAACTTTTACTATAAAAAGTAGTAGCAAGAAATTCAAAAGTAGCAATATTGCGACGCACAATGGTTCTTAAATTCATACCCGGTTTCCTATTAAGAGAAGTTAACATTATCTGTTTAGCGGCTATTATTGGTAGTTTTGTTTTTTTTACCGGTTGTATACAGCAAAACAATAATAAAGACCAACCCAAAGCCATCAAAGGCTTCTTAAACCTGGGCGAGTGGGATTTTGAAGAAGATGGCCCGGTGGTTTTATCCGGGGAATATGAATTTTATTGGAAACAGCAATTCACTTCAGAAAATTTTAACAGCGAAGTTCTTCCGAAAAAAAGTGGTTTTATCGATGTGCCAGGTTCCTGGAATGCTTATAAGATAAATGATGAGGAAATTTCCGGTAGCGGTTACGCTACCTACCGGTTAACACTTTTATTAAATAATCGCTTTCAGCAATTGGCATTTAAGTTTTTAGATATGGGAACGGCGTATACGGTTTTTGTTAATGGGAAACGAATATTATCTGTAGGCACCCCGGGAAAAAACGCCGAAACGACAACACCGCGCTACTTTCCACAAGTGGTTAGTTTTATTCCCGATAGCAGCCAGCTCGAAATAATTTTTCATATCTCAAATTTTCATCATAAACGGGGAGGTCCCTGGGAAGACATTCAATTGGGCAGCGTTCAACAAATGCATCATGTCCGGCAAAACCGGTTTTTTTTCGATTTCACGTTATTTGGCAGCATTTTAATTATGGGGTTTTACCATTTAGGGCTTTTTATTCTAAGAAGACAGGAAAAACCTTCTTTCTACTTTGCTCTTCTTTGTTTTTTAGTTGCAACCCGAATTCTGGTTACTGATGAAATATATCTCGTTCAGTTTTTTTCGGAAATAGATTGGGAAATCTTTGTTAAAATCGAATACTTCACGTTTTACCTGGCAATCCCTATTTTCGCCAGGTTTATCCAATTGCTATTCGTTCAAGAATTTTCGAAGCGCGTTCTACAAATAATCCTGGCGGTAGCAGCATTATTTGCAGCAATTGTTTTGGTTACGCCGGTTAGAGTTTTCTCTCACACGGTTCAATTATGCGGCTTTTTTGCGCTCATCGGTTTTTTTTACGGTGGTTATGTAATCGGGTTAGGAATCCAGCGTAAAAGAGAAGGCGCTATTATTTTATTTGCCGGGTACATCGTTTTATTTATTACGGTAATGAATGATATATTGGATGTCAGCGAAATTGTACATACCGGGCATTGGGGCCACGTGGGCGTGTTTATATTTATACTTTCTGTTGCTTTGGTATTGTCATTTCGGTTTTCAAAAATGTTTAAACTGGTAGAATCACAGCGTAAAGATTTACAGGTAGAGATAAAAGAACGCAAACGAACGGAAGTTGAACTTAAGAAATCCCGCGAACAATTGCGCGAGCTTTCTGCGCGCTTGAACACCGCCTTAGAGGAGGAAAGAGCTTTAATATCACGGGAAATTCATGATGAGTTAGGACAGATTTTATCGACGCTGAACATGGACATCACCTGGTTAGAGAACCATTTTCCGGCGAAAAAAGAACTGTTTCAAAAAACCAAATCCATGTCCGATTTAATTGGTGAAACGATTCGAAAAGTTCAAAAAATTTCGCAAAACTTGCGCCCCAGTATTATCGACAATTTGGGGTTATACACAGCGATAGATTGGCATCTAAAAGAATTCCAGGAACAATCGGGGATTGAGTGCCGCCTCGATATTCAATCAAAATCCATTTTGCCGGGTGATGCGATTGCTGTCTCAATTTTTCGAATATTTCAAGAATCATTAACCAATATTGCCCGTCATGCTGGTGCAACTGAAGTAAACGTTCTTATTAAGGAAAACGCCGGAACATTGATCATGGAGATTAAAGATAATGGCAAAGGCATTACGGAAAAAGAAATAAACGATCCGAAATCATTCGGTTTAACAGGTATTCGAGAACGGATTCGCTTATTAAATGGGCGTGTTGATATAACGGGGACACACCATCGGGGAACAGTAGTTTATGTAGCGATTCCGATCAACAAAAAGGAGAGAACAGATGCCGAAAATTCTTTTAGCGGATGATCATCCGTTGTTTCGTACCGGGACAAAACATTTTCTCAGTTCGGAATTTGATGATATTATTGTAGACGAAGCTTCTAATGGGCAAGAAGCGATTGACAGCGTTCATAATAATTTATATGATGCCGTGGTATTAGACCTTTCTTTACCGGATATAAACGGCCTGGAAGTATTAAAACGCTTGTTAAAAATAAACCCGGAGCTGCCGGTGTTGATTCTTAGCCTGCATGATGAGGAACTTCATGCCGAAGAAGCGATTAAAGCGGGCGCTGCCGGTTACCTGGTAAAAAAAGGTGATCCCCGGGAGTTAAGCAAAGCGCTAAAAATAGTCATCAATGGCGGAAAATATATAAGTTCCCGGATTTTTAAACGGTTGATTTCAGGCATTGATGATAAAGCCGGGGAATCGGAGCATGAAATCCTTTCCAAACGCGAATTACAAGTTATGAAAATGATTGCTTCCGGTAAAAGATTGAAAGAGATTGCCGAGGAACTGTCACTCAGTGTTAGCGCAGTGAGTACCCATCGAACGCGCGTATTATCGAAAATGGATATGAAAGGAAATGCTGACATCGTACGGTACGCCGTTAAAGTAGGATGGTTAGATTAGCGACCTCACCCCCTTAAGGGATATTCGACAGCATTTTTTTACCAATTGTCGCCAAAAACCTACCCATTTTGGGTATTCCAATTTATTAGGATTATATTTACCTTTTTCCTCAGATGGAAAACCGGCAATTCGCTTTCCGAAGTGTTGAGGGATTATGGTCAAAAAGCTACTATTTTTAGCATCCGTTTTTCTCTTTTTTAGCAGCGTTACGTTGTTCTTAATATGGTTATCGATTTTGATGGCGCCCGCTGCCAAACCTGGCCCTGGTGTATTGGATGCCCATATTATCAAGGAATTCAAATCGAAAGAACAAATCCCGGGAGCGTATCGGGCACTTAGCTATTTAAGCGCATCGCGGGCATACCCGCGAGAAGAAATTCCTGCTGCCAGCCATTACCAGGCATTCGAAAAATCCACGCTAATTCAAAAACGCTCTTCTCTTCAAAAAACCGTTTCCCCCTGGCAACCGATGGGGCCGCATAATCAAGGTGGTCGAACATTGGCGATTGCTTTTAACCCCCAAAATCCCAACACTATTTTTGCCGGTTCCGCCAGCGGCGGTTTGTGGCGAAGTTACAGCGGCGGACGCGGTGCAGCTGCCTGGGAGCGAATTGAAACCGGGTTTCCGGTACTATCCGTTAGCACCATTGCCATTGCTCCGGGGGATTCCAATACAATTTATATCGGAACCGGGGAGGTGTATAATCACAATTTGGTTGGAGAAGGCGCTGCTTCTCGCTCGCTGCGAGGGTTTTATGGAATCGGAATTTTAAAAACGACCAACGGCGGCCTCACCTGGACCAAAATCTTGGATTGGTCGCTTAACCAAACCCGGGGCGTTTGGGCAGTTAAACTTGATCCCTCAAACCCCGATATCGTTTGGGCTGCGACCACCATCGGCACGTTTAAATCAACCGATGCCGGTGCTTCCTGGATGCAAGTTCACGATGTTATCATGGCGATGGATTTAGTGATTGATCCCGATGATCCGAACATTGTATTGGTCGGCTGTGGAAATTTTGCCAGCCCGGGATTTGGCATTTATCGCACCACAGACGGCGGGGAAAATTGGCAACAAGCAACCCAGGGATTGCCTTCTTTTTTTCGCGGCAAAATTCAGTTCGATGTTTTCGATGGCCCCGCCACAAACACCTTTTTTGCCAGCATTGGAAATGGATTCGGATTTAATGACGGCGCTAGCTGGTTAGCGGCTTCCACTAATGGCGGCGCTTCCTGGGCGGTGCGTTCAACGCAGGACTATTCTCAATGGCAGGGCTGGTTTGCACATGACGCTGCCGTAAACCCCAGCAATGAGAATGAAGTAATCGCCGTCGGTATTCGCGTCTACAAATCCACCAATGGCGGATTTAATTTGATTTTGAAATCCGGCGGCAGCGGTTTTGGCGGGCAAGTGCAACCCGGTGCGCCGGAAGGCCAACCAACTTACATGCACGCGGATGTACACGATGTAAAATATCATCCTACCGACCATAATATTATTTATTTCGGCTGCGATGGCGGCGTTTTCCGCTCCACCGATGGGGGAGAAACTTTTGAGGGCTGCAACGGCGGCTACCAAACCGTTCAATTTTATAGTGGATTTTCAACCTCGGCAGTGGACTCTAATTTGGCGGTGGGCGGATTGCAGGATAATGGTTCTCCGCTCTATCTCGGTTCTACTACCTGGTCGCGCTGGATTTTGGGGGGGGATGGCGCCTGGACCGCTTTAGACCCGGAAAATCCTGCAATCATTTATGCGTCTTACCAGGTGCTAAATCTTCAAAAATCCGTCAATGGCGGTGGCAACTTTTTTGATATTTCACCACCTTCGCAGGGGGCGACCAGTTTTATCGCACCGTATGTGCTTTCTCCCAGCGATCGTTTAACACTTTATGCCGGTCGTAGTATTATTTATAAATCGATTAGAGGCGGTCTTGAGTGGAATGCTGTTAGCGGCGTCCTGGATGGCAATCCGGCTATTGCAATGGCCATCTCTGCCAATAATAGTAATGTCTTATATGTAGCCACTGCGCCGCTTGCCGGTAGTACAAGAGCCGGTGTTTTTCGAACCACCGACGGCGGTGGAAGCTGGCAAAATATCACCGGAAATTTACCGGATCTTTTTCCGGCGGATTTAACCGTGGACCCGAATGATGAAGCAACGGTGTATATTGCATTTTCCGGGTTTGGCGCATCGCATGTCTTTAAATCGCATAATTATGGCGATACCTGGGCAGATATCCAGGGCAATTTGGCGGATGTACCGACGCTGGCAGTTACAATCGATCCACTATTTTCCGATCATATTTACGTTGGAAATGACATCGGCGTATTCTTCTCCCCCAATGGCGGCGCCAGTTGGGAGGACTTTAACGAAGGCCTTCCTGATGCCGTAATCGCAATGGATTTGAAGGTGTCTTCTTTGAATCGAAAACTGCGAGTTGCGACACACGGCAACGGTGCATACCAGCGGGATTTAGTAGGCGCAACAGTCGGAATACCTGATGATAGAACGATCAATCCAAACGATTTTCGATTAGAACAAAATTTTCCCAACCCGTTTAACCCGGAAACGACCATCGAATTCTTTTTAGCAAAAAGGTCTTCGGTTAACTTGAAGATTTACAATTCATTAGGCCAGGAGGTTAGAACATTGTTAGAACGGGAAAACCGCAGCGTTGGCAGCCATCGAATCACCTGGAATAGCCGGAATAATGCCGGCGAGAAAGTGCCTTCCGGTGTGTATTTTTATCGTTTGTTTGTTGGGAAATACGTTGCCACAAAACAGATGGTGTTGACAAAATAAAGAACAATAAAAGGTAGTTTTGGTGGCGGAGAGGAGTGCTACCGTCGCTTATTACTGCCGATTACAAACACCCCAACCGGGGAATTCTCACAGCAAAGGCGGAGACGAAATGTCTTCGCCTTTTTTATGATTCTACATTTTTAATCACCGCCAACTCATCTGAAATGATATGTGTCGCCGCCTCCCATTGCTTCATGGGAGATTTCCATTCCCGATCCTGCGCCCGGCGAAGATAAATCATTTGCGCGAGGTGATAGAGATAGTGCTGGCTGATATGAATCATAATCCCGGCTAATGTCTCGTGCGATTTGGCATCCGGCGCGCTGCTTTTGCGGGCAAGTTCGGCATCATCCCGAATCGCTTTGAGAATTGATATGATTTGTTGGTGAACGCCCTGCAGCGCGGCTAAAATTGCCGGGGTACTCGCTTCGCCGGGATCTTCGATTTCCGGCTCAAAATCCAGCCGTTTTAAAAACCAGTTATCAACCCGAATCAAATGGCGCATCATTTGGCCGATTGATCGCGAATCTGTATTTGGCTGCCAATTCAGTTGTGCTTCGGGAATATTTTCCAGAACCGCATATAACGGTTTTGCGCAGGCGGTATAAATTTTTAAGATGGATTCGGCTTGCTTATTTTCCACTTTTTCCTCCTATCTTTCCGAATAATTCTCTAAAACCTCTAAGGCATAATTTACATCCGCTTCCGTATGCGCGGCGTTGAGTTGGAATCGCATGGTTTCATCACCACGGGGAACTACGGGAAATGTAAGGCCGACGACGAGAACGCCATTATCATAGAGGTGCTGCACCATCTTGTGGGTTTTAGCGGTATCGCGGACGACGACCGGTACTACGGGATGAGGGCCGGGAATAGATTCCATCCCCAATGCCGCAACGCCATCACGAAATTGCTGCGTGCGGGCTTTGAGATTGGCAAGGCGTTCCTTGCCTTCCGGGCTGTCGGCAACATCAATTGCTTTGGTTGCTGCGGCGCAATCAGCAACACTAAGCGGATTGGTGTAAATATAAGTATCCGCTTTTTGACGAACTGCTTCGATTAGTTCCGAACTGCCGGCAATAAATCCGCCATTTACGCCAAAGGCTTTGCCAAACGTTCCAACGATAATATCGGGATCCGTGCCGCAAAAATCTGCCGTGCCCCGGCCATTATCTCCGTAAGCGCCAATGCCATGAGAATCATCCACTACCGTGATGATACTATCTTGAATCCGATTTTCATAATCGCTTGCAATGGCGACTATTTCATCAATCGGGGCATTATCGCCGCGCATGCTAAAAATGCCGTCGAAAATTATAATAACCCGTTCCATTTCCGCCGGAATATTTTCAAGATGCTGTCGTAAATCGGCCATATCATTGTGCTTATAAATCGCTTTGTTCGGGCGGGGGACGTTGGCAATTCTCATTGCTCGAATAATACTATTGTGGTTCAGCGCATCCCCAACCCAATAGGTCTGCTTGTTGCTAATCGTCAACGCCATTGCCAGGTTTGCAGTGTAAGCGGAGTTAAATATTTTGGCCGCCGGTTTCCCGGTAAATTTTGCAATTCGCTCTTCCAATTCGATATGATAAAAAAATGTGCCGTCAATAAACCGCACAGCGCCCGGCCCTACACCAAATTTATGGGTGGCATCGTCGGCTGCTTTCATAACGTCCGGATGGTTGGAAAGTGACAGGTAGCTATTGGAATTCATACGGATAAATTCCGCATCGGAGCCTTGCAATTTATATCGCGGCCCCCATTCACCCTTCGGCGGAATATACTCCACGATAATTCTCTCCGGCGCTTTGGCGCGGCCATCCACTTTTAGCATTTCGACTTCTTTTACCAACGCCTGATTTAGTTTCTCCAATGACATAGTGCCTCCTGTTTATATTTTTATCTTGGTCATACTTGAAAACTTCCCGGAGGTTTTAAGCCAAATTCGAAGTTAAGATAGAGTGAAAATATAATTAAGCGTAACAAATATTCTCTCTTGAAACCTCCGGGAGGTTTAAGCTACACAAATATACTCAGCTTACTAATCAAAAAATAACCAATCAATTCCCAATCGGAAAATTAATAAACTTTCCAGCGTGTTGTTAACAAACAAGTAATCCTGGGAGATGAGGTTTTCCCAAACGAAAAAAATGGTCGCATTGTGAAAATGAAGCTGAATACGGGCGTCAACGATATTATACGGCGCGCCGATTATTTTAGGACCGGTTGTTAATTCTACCGTGGTATTTTCCTGATCGGTAAGCCGGTATTGATAGAGCAACCGGTTAAAATTGATTAGCTTAAACCTGTCGATGTAACGCGCGGTTAAAACTCCATCAACGATGAGGGCTTTTTTTAGTAGTGGAAAACTGAGCTTTAACATGCTGATATTATTGAATTTGGGGGCAAAGGCTTCCTGGTAATTATGGTTATAGGTAAAATCATTATTAAGCTCAAATTTCCAAAAATTAAATTTGAACAGAAAGCGCAGCCCGTAATTTTCAATGGTTTGATTTTCCCAACGATTTTCATCTTCAAAAAATACCGGGTAATTGCTGGTGCGAAGCGCAAATGGCTCTAGTTGCAGCGACAATGAACGATTGGCAGCATATTTAAAATAGGCATTCACGCCTTCCTTTTTCATCGGTTCTGGTGATAAATAAGGGATCGGTTTTATGCCATCATAGATAGGAATGGTATCATTGTTAAGCGTGCGCCAAAGAATGGGCGTAGATTCTGTCTCTTATACACATCTGACGCTGCCGACGAGCTTCTTGGTG
>CAXHHS010000047.1:0-16100 GCA_964015645.1 uncultured bacterium | reverse complement strand
TTTTGCTTTTTTATTTCATCTACTATTTCATTCCTTTTTCCGATAAGATCCAATATAGCCTGAGGGGTTTCCCCTTTAATTTTTGAAGTGATCCAGCCAATCACAAAGGGAATAATCGAGATAATGATAGAAGACAAAATATTCACAATCATTTCTGTTTGCATAATGTCTCTACTATTAAGCTAACCAGCAACTATATAGTTTACTATGTAACTCCAATGTATCTCAACAATAGCTGATCTCAAAGCGAATTTAGTTGATTTTCTAACTATGCTCCCCAAAGATGTATTTGTTTAGGAAGGCATTCCGGAATTTCCCTTGTGGGTCGCATTCCCGGAGTAGCTGTCGAAAACCCGGGAGCTTTTCATAGCGTGATTGTAGTTACACTGGCGGCATCGTGAACAATTTTCCCCAGTGCGGGCGGGTATGGGAATGTTCTATAACGATCCATCGTCGGCACCCCTTCGAGACTGGTAGTATTAACCCCAAGAATCATGCCCCGGTATTTGAAAGTCAAGCTATCGATTTGTTCGGCAAAATGAAGGTCTGTTTTGGCCGTGGCTCATTTCGATTATTGAACAGCAGAAATCGACCATTCGAAAAACCCTGACCTGCAGAATTAATTTTCATAAACCAACTTTTCGAAATATAAAAACGCCTGTTTTATTGGATATCTAGCAATCATTTTAAAAAATCTACGGATTTTGCTCTGCCGACCAGCCGGTTAACACATCGCATTGAAAATAGGCGTCAAACTACGGCTGCACAGCAGCTACGTTTTTCGTAAACCCATAAGCTTCATCGGGATATCCGACCCGATTCCGATCGGCCATCGACGTCGGCCAGCTATTCACTTATGACAACGGTGTCGTTACTTATGCGACGCTTCATCTGTTGGATTGTCAACTGGTATCTTTAAGCTCGTTAAATATGCGGCCACATCCTTCATAGCTTGTTCGTCTTTCAGGGATTCCATAGCTATCTGCATCATCCTTCCAGATAGGTCGCCCTTCGCACTGCCTCGCGAGCCATCCCTGAATTTCAACAGTTGGTTGAAAGTATAGACGTCGGAAAGTCCAACGAGGCCGGGCGCCTGGAGCCTTTGATTGCCCTGAGCATTCTCCTGATGACAGATGATACAGTTTGCATAGAGCGCTTTGCCTTTCTCAGGATCTCCACCGAGAGTGATCGTCTGAGGTTTCGCCTGATGGGTTTTTATGTAGGCGACCAGATCCGCCATTTGTTGATGGCTGTAGTTGCTCATCAAGGTTTTCATGAGAAAACCATCAGCGTCGGATACATCATCCCCACGAATATTGTGCCGGTATTTCTGCAACTGTGTCTGCAAATACCAGGTGGAGAATTGTGGCAGGGATGGAGTGCGTTGCGCCGGGATGCCTGTAAAATCAGCCCCATGACAAACAATGCAAGCCCTGGCGAGTTCTTTGCCGCGCGCGGCATCACCATCGAGAATCTTTGCTTCAAAGCCTTTGATACGATTCGCCAGGTCGCTCAATCCCAGGTCCAGATCATGATTGACAGCAAAAATCGCCAGGTGCTCTTTGTTTTTAGGCGATGCATCCGCAGCGAGGACCTTAAGCTTTTTAACCTGTGACGCATTGAAGGGGATATTCCTTAAGTAGGTGAGACCCTCCATGAATTCCGTGGTGGATTGCTCATTTTTAGTGGCTACCTGTTCTGTGATTCGAATGATCGCATCTGCCCCCTCAGAAAAGGCCTGTTTCGCCAGCAGTGTGTTTACATTGGCGATTTCGGCATTCATGATTTCTTCGGATGAAAGTTGATACAGGCTAATGTCATCGAACCAGGCCGTTCCGGTTGTTGCAGCCCAGGCGCCAAAGAGACAAAAGAGAAGTACGCCGCCTTCTTCTTTGACGCGAAAGTTCAATTGCAACTGCTGCCAGTCATTTTGTGTGCCTTTTAACCCACTTGTTTGCTTGTTCTCCAGGCCATGCCCGGCAGCTCTTAAGAGGATGCCATGGGGGCCAACAACGTTCTTCGTTTTGACCCAACCGGAAAAAATATATTCCCCCGGTTTAAGCCGGGGGATGACGAGGAATTCGCCACCGCCGCCCACTGAGGATTCAATGCGCCCGGAGTTTTTGCCTGTTCTTGCAATGGTGGAATCCACGCTGAGATTTGCTGTGCCATTGTTCACTTTGGATATCCAGTGAAGGGGCATTCCTTCTTGAAGCTCCTCAAAAGATGGGTTCTTCAGAAGGTTCTGCAATTCTAAGACGTTCTCTTCTTCGGTCGCCTCCTGCTGACGATCACGCCCGGGGCTTTGAGCAATAAGTGGCTCCACGAGACCCGAGCCATGGCGGATCAAGGCAAGATGGAAGGGTGCGGTAAGGGGAGTCTTATCGCGGATGCTGTTCCTCATGGAATACAGGCGCTCCCCCAGTGAATTCGATGGGGGCATGGTGGAGAGCGTTAAGAATACATTGCGCAGCGTATTGGCGTCTTTTTCGCCTAACATGTCCGTCAAGAGCTGTGTGCTTTGCTCGCTGACCGGTAATACGCGAAGGGCGTTCTTGCGAACAGCCGCGGAAGGATGTCGCAAAGCAGCATGTGCAGCGGCCAGTGCCGAAGCATTCTTGCCGTCCATCTGTCCTAATCCGTGCAGCGTCCAAAGGGCGTGAATTACAGGGGGATTTGAACCCGTGGCATCGATGTCTTCATCCTTTGCCATATCGATTAGCAGGGGAATCGCATCCATTCGTTTTTGTTGTACGATCTTCTGCTGCGCCATCACCCGCCAGAACATGTTGTCGCTATGGAGGGCTGCTACAAGTTCAGCGGTATCTGCATTGTGGAGGTTGAGCACGGGGGAAGCCTCGCCTTCCTGGTGGATAATGCGGTAAATGCGCCCGTGGGATTTGTCGCGCAAGGGATTGTGGAGTTCTCCGCCGTGCAACATTATCAGGTTGTTCCAGTCCAGCATGTACACATGACCATCCGGTCCTGTTTTCCCTCGAATGGGAGCGGTGTATTCGTCGAAGCTGGCCATCAAGCTGCCGCCATTTTGGGCATTGTAACTGCCTTCGCCGTCGGGATGCAGGAAAAACTGGCCCAATAGTTTTCCCGTTGGTCCGCCAATGAAAGCTGCTCGATTCCAGTATTTTCCCGGAAAGCTTCTGGCCGTGTAGATATCGAAACCCGAGCCGGCCGTATAGGATCCGAAATGATCGCCCTGGCGCGTGATGGTGAGGGGATAAAAGGTATGAAAATCAAATATGTTGCGGGCCGGAACCTTCTTTAATCCGATGGCTTCGAAGTAAGGGTAGGGAGCATGAATATGTTTGGCGGGTCCGCGATTGGCCGATGATGCAAACAGTTCAAAGTCTTCTGACATGCCCAGGCCCCAACTGTTATCCCCCAAATTGCTGATGGGGGTGAAGTTGCTACCATCGACCTCCATGCGCCAGATCCCTGCACTAAAGCGACCGCGTTTGCCCCAATAGCCGCCACCGCCCAGGCAACCGTAAATTTTGTTATCCAGGCCATACTTTAGATTGGAAGGGCCGCCATGCGTATCACCGGTTCCCCAGCCCGTATTGATTTTCTTGATGGCGTCCGCCTTGTCATCACCGTTGGTATCTTTCAGGAAATACATGTCCGGCGCCTGGGCCAGGATGATTCCGCCATTGACCCAGCACATACCGGTGAGAAGACTGAAACCCTCGGCAAAGACAGTGAACTTGTCGGCCTTGCCGTCGCTATCGGTATCCTCGCATAGTATGATACGGTCACTCCCCTCTTCTTTGATGAACGGATAGTCGACCGTTTCCGCTACATACAAACGCCCGCGATCATCCCAAACGATATCGATGGGGTTCACGATGTCCGGTTCATGTACAACAAGTTGTGCCTCGAACCCCTTTGGTAATACCATGCACCTGGCGGATTCTTCCGGCGAAAGTTGCTCTTGTATTCTTTGAATACCGCGCCGGTTTTCATGATTGGGAAGGTCTTTGTTCGCATCATCCCGATAGGTGAATACAGGAATATCAGCGGATTTGCTGGGGGTGCGGTTCGCAGCCCAGATCGTTGCTGCAGCGATCATCCTCTGAAAGTCCGGATGTTCCCATGCTCGACCATTATGTCCGTGAGCCGTGTAGAAAACTCGCCCCTTCCCCTGGGTGCGAACCCATGTCCAGGGCTCCGGGCGCCCATTCTCATCCCGAATCTGTAAATCGGTGCGATCGGCACTCAGACTTTTGTGTACATACGTCTCATCCCACACTTCAAATTCAGGGACGCCGCCCAGGGCTGGGTGCCCGGATTGTCCTTTGACGTGTTTTGCGCTGAACCATCCGCTGCCGTGGCTGGCAAATTCACCACCGACCAGGGAAACAAACCGTTTGTCTCCCTCAAATGCGCCGCAGGTATGATGTAGCGCGACAAGGCCACCACCATTCTCAACGAAAGAGATGAGTGCCAGTATTCTTTCCGGTTTGTCGTTCCGCGCTCCGATGTACAGGATTACAGCCTCATAGTTTGCCAGTGTCTGGGGGTTCAGATCATTCAGATTATCGCTGTACGTCATCTCGATGCCTGAACGTAGAAAATCCGGAATCAGTTTATGATGATTAATCCTCCCATTGTGAGCTGTCTCTGGCCCACCGCCGCCACCGCCTAAGAACAGGACATTCAGGGGGTCGGCGTGAACACCTTGTACTAACATAATTAACGTGAGGAAAAGACTCGAAAGACGTTTCATAGCTCTCCAAAGATGTATTTGTTTAGAAAGGCATTCCGAAATTTCCCTTGTGGGTCGTATTCCCGGAGTAGCTGTCGAAAATCCGGCAGCTTTTCATAATGTAATTGCAGTTGTTCCGCCAGCATTGTGAACAGTTTGCCCCAGTGCGGACGGGCACGAAACGGCGCAAGTTTTTCTTCGATCATCGGAAGCAGTTTTTTAACCGCCGGCCAGTTCTGTTTCCAGGTAAAATGGATGGCCACACAAGCCTGACGATAGCAGGGACTCATCCAAAGATTATCAGCGGCGATGGTTCGCACCTCGGAAATTAGAAGGTGCGACGCTATTTGTTCTCCTATTTGATGTATTTCCAGTAATGCCGCGACTGCATTTTGGCGGGGAACCAGATACTCGCTTTGCAGTTCCTCCCCGCTGCTGGGCATAAAATCCATGCGAAAATGCGATAGTCGTTCATGCCAGGGGCCGGGGATGCTCATCTGCTCGGTACAATTTTTTGCTGAATGACCGGGAATCGGGTGCAAATGGTCTGCTGTCAGTGTTGCGCCAAATAACTCAGGTGGAGAGTTAAATGTATCATCGTCACTGATGCGATGCTTCAACCAAAGTTGGTTAAATGTGTCGTTGCGCCAATCGGTGAATAAGCTGACGCTGTAGGCAAGCGATGTAATATCATCGAAATGATCTTCCAGTTGCGACAGGGGTAAATTCTCATAAACGACCTGGCATATATCAAATGCTAGGACAATATCAAGAGTGAGTTTCGTAACTATCCCGATTCCACCAAGTCCGACAACAGCGCCCTGAAATTGTTCGGGATGTTTTTCGCGGGATAAAACAACCACCTCGCCTTTCGCAGTGACAATTTCCATTCCGGCAACGGCTGTTGAAAGATTTCCGTTGCTATCACCAGACCCGTGGGTGGCAGTCGCACAAGCGCCAGCGACTGAAATATGGGGTAGTGAGGCAAGGTTATGTACCGCAAAGCCTTCCTGATGAAGATAGCGGCAAAGCTCGCCGTATTTTATACCGGGTTCCACACTCACCGTGCAGTGTTGGCGGTCTAATGCCACAACTTGATCGAGATGTTCGAGCGAGATAAGGTCTTCACTCGTATCAGCGATATTATTGAAAGAATGGCGAGTACCGAGAGCCTTAAGCCTCTTGCAGGATTTTACCAGGTCCTGTATTTCTTCAACAGATTTCGGGCGATGAAACCTCGCGGCGCTGAATTCAAAGTTGCCAGCCCAATTTTTGCAATTTTCAATCATGTTTGTGTTTTTATACGGAATTCGCCAAGATTATTCTGCGAAGTATAGCAATACTACGGCGACCCCCAACGTTGTGATTGCCCGAGATTAAGGTCACGAAAACCCAACTGTTTGTACATCGATAATCCTATATCAGAAGGCTCAAGCACTGACGGCAACCCAGGCGCAACTTGCGTTGCTATCCATGTCAAAGCTGCACCATATCCTTTCTTCCGATGTGCCGGTATGGTTGCGACCCCGTAAACACCAACCACGCCATCGCTAACTACCGCAATAGACACGCTTACCATCCGGCCTTCAACCCTGCCAGCGAAGTATCGCATATTTGGTTTCCCCAGGCTTGCCGCTGCATGCCATTCGCCGGTTTCGGGAATATCGCCATCATATTCAAAACCCTCGTAAGTTGCCCTCTCGAACGCTGCAAGTTCCCCCGGTGTTCTAATCTCTTCAATTTTGAGTTCCGGGGATATTGCGACACGCTGGTCCGGAAGCGCTGGCCGGAAATAGAAAGTTTCTGTCCCAAATAGCTTGAATCCCAAACCAGTCAAATCAAGCTCGCCAAATGAATCACACAGAACGAAATTAGCCTTCTTTCTTGCAGCTACAAGATGCTCTATCTCTGAAAGCATTTGGTTTTTCTGACCGGAGGATTCTAAGGGAGAAATCGTAATCGCGCCGAGGAAGGGACCAGTGGCGGCTTCCAGACAGCTCCACAGCGAGTCACTTTGCTGGCATTGGCGCCCCTGGGCGCGCAATTGCCAATCATGCCAGGCAGCCTGGTTTTTTGCAGCGGCTTTTATCTGATCCATACTAACTCCTAATTTGAATTCTTTTCGAAAATTATATCCACATCCAAAATACCGACGGCTTTATCATCATAGGGTATTATCTGTATACGTACTGCATCACACGATAAATCGGCTGCCGGGTGCACCACATTATATTTATCTTTTTCAGTTTCATATGCATCAGTTGTATAAAGATCAAAAGTTTGCCACTGGCCATTTTTTTTATATTCTAAAAACCAGGACTTTGGCACGTTGATTTCTCTACCGTCATCAAACCAGTAAACGCCGAAGCTGCGAATTGGCTGGTCATCCACTTCAATCTCTACCCATTGTGCTTCTCCCTTTTGGGGATGGCTTAACCAACACTGGATAGTTTTATCTGTGGAAGATTGCGGGCGCCTGCTGTCGCCAATACCAACCAGGCTGCCGCGCGGCCCGGTAAAGGAGGCTGTTACACTTTTGAATTTACCGCCTCTCGCAACCTCCCCATCCAGGTATTGCACCTGTTCTTTTTTGGTGGGAAACCAGACAATCATCGAACCGCTTTCACGGTTATTCCAGGCATAATATGGAATTAGGGTTGCTGTAAAATTCGTAATGGCAGATGTATTTACTTTTTTTAAGGAGAAATGAACATTTTTTACATTTTGAAGAATACCATTTTCAATCGTCGAGGTTGAAACTTCCGCTGGTTTCGGCAGTGCATCTAACAGCAGTTGTTGTACCGGCCCGTTATTATCAACCCCTTCCGCGCAATAAACCAGCGGGCCGCGAGTTACTGCGATCCGGTCTTTATCGGCTTCAACTTTTTCCTGGGCTTTATTGAACCGAACCGGCATCGGCAGTCTTAATTCCACTTCGTCGCCCGGCATCCATACGCGGTCGATTACTGCAAATCCGTTATCCAAACCGGTTGGATGCGTTTCGCCATTGACTTTAATTTCCCAATTTTCCGTTTGATGATCCCTAAACCGGTAAAGATCGCCCGGAACAAACCGATCTGTTCTCGCCCAGGTAGGTATTCTTAATTTTAAGCGAAATTGCTGGGAATCCTGCGGAGTTAATGTGAGTTTTACCAATTCATCAAACGGGTAACCGGATTTTTGTTCGATTTTTACATCACCGGTTTCCAAAGGTATGGCGGTTGTATTGCTGGCATAAAACGTGGCGTAAATTTCATCAGCAGTGTGGGAATACATCATCCCGGAAACCTGGGGCATCAAGCGGGCGATGTTTGACGGGCAGCAGGCAGTTCCGAACCAGGGAGAGCGCCCGGTATCGCCGTGATTAAAGGGAGTTACGCCATCGGCTTCCAGCGGGTTGACGTAAAAGAAGCGATTTCCTTCGATATTAACCCCGGCGAGAGAGTTGTTCAGCAGGGCAACTTCCGCCACATCCATGTAGCGAGCGTCTCGAGTTAAGAGGAACATCCGAAAGTTAAAAAAAACATTTCCAACGGCGGCACAGGTTTCGTTATACGCCTCCTTGTTCGGTAATACGTATTCTGGCCCAAATCCTTCTATACCGTGAATTGCGCCCATTCCCCCGGTTATGTGCATTTTGGTATCAACGATATTGTGCCAGATTTTATCCAGGGCCGCATTGTATTCATCAGTACCGGAAAGTGCGCCCACATCTGCCATACCGGAATATAAATAGGCCGCGCGTACCGCATGCCCAACCGCCTTATCTTGTTCCACCACCGGTTTATGTTGATGAGAATAAGTGGCGGACATTACACCCTCCCCATCCGGCTTATAGGTCTTTCCACGAATATCCAGAAACTTCCTGGCCATTTGCAGATACAATTCGTTTCCCGTTAGCCGGTAAAGCTTTGCCAAAGCCAATTCCAATTCCTGATGACCCGGCGCCTGATTTACCGGTTTTCCATCATTATAATTCGGGTCGCCTTCGAAGAACACTTTGTTGATATGATGGGCATTTTTTTCGGCAACCTGGAGCCATTTGTCTTTACCGGTGGCCTGGTAGTAGGCAATGGCTCCTTCGTACATATGTCCCATATTATATAATTCATGGCTGTGAAGCACAAAAGAATACGGCCGGTCCCCCATTCCACCGCCGCCCCAATGATTATGATTTTTTGATACGCCGGTAATATGGGCAACATATAGATAACCATCTTCCTGCTGGGCAGCGGCAATAATATCGATGATACTATCCATACGCTTTTCGAGCTGTGGATCGCGATTTTCCATCAATAAATAGGCCGCGCCTTCCATCACCTTATATAAGTCGGATGAGATAAAGCGATGCGGGAAGGGCAAATCAGAGCGATCTCCCTTTAGATAATTTCCGGCTTTACGAAGATTGTCTACTGCGGGAATCGTTTTGTCCAGCGCAAAGGGAACCAGGGTCTCAAATTGGGTTTTTAGTCTCGGTTTCCAGAACTCATCTTCAAGCCGAACTTTGTTAAACGGTACGGGTGTTAGTAAATATCCAGCCAAATTCGCCGCCTCCTGTGTTTTGATTTCCGGTGAACTGCATTTAAACGTGAGCAGAGTGGTTAAAACGAAAAATATTGCTTTATTCATCGATGCCATGGGTTCTGTCGTTTTCTCTTCCGATAGGCGTATCGAGAATTTTTGCCCAATCTTCGATCAATTTGTGATTTCCGGTGTTGCTTTCGATAATCATTCTGGCTCCTGTTGTTATGTTTTCTTGAAAAACTGCCTTTCCTCGCTTTTATCGAGCACTTTACAGTTCCGAAGGAATACCTTCTGCGGTGGATTTTGATACCCTTTCCACTGGTAAGGATCGATGCCGGCAACCGGAATGATTTCCCGGACATCCGCTTCGCCGATGGTTTGATCGTTGATATCGGATTTTCCCCAGGGGAGAAGAGAATAGGCGTTCATATAATGATTCACTAACGCCATCCGGTAGGTATCGCTTCGATTCTTCAATGAGTTGTGTAGCAAATATCCGTTGAAAAACACCACCGTTCCGGCTTTCACTTCCACCGGGATTTTGCCGGATTCATCAAAGCCGGTGGATTGCCCGCTGTAATCATATTCATCATCATTATCATGTTCGCTGCGGCCGTAGATATATCCCTGGCGATGAGAAGCGGGAATCACCCACAGGCAGCCGTTGTCAATTGTTGCATCATCAATCGCGATCCAGGCGCCGCAGAGTGAACGGTCGCGGGTGGGAATGGCGTCTTCATCCTGGTGCCAGGGATTTCCAGGCATGCCGGGACCTTTTACAAACAACATCGACTGCATACATTTGACGCTCCCATCCCAAAACGGTAAATGTGCAGCAACAATCTGGCTTAATACCCCACAAATCTTTTCGTGGCGGATAAATTTTTCCATTACCGGGCTAACGAAGTGCGGCTGGTGAATGCACAATATGTTTTGAAGGACTTCTTCGTCTGTCAGTTCCGGTGATGCTGGTTGAATGCCTTCACATTGATAGTCACCGCGTGCAAGCTTGACGGTATCCGCTTTTAGCTCCTCAATCTCTTGTGGCGATACTAAATCGGGCAATACCAGGTAGCCGTTCTCCACAAAAAAACGAACTTTTTCTTCCGATACTATTTTAGGAAGCTCGATTCGACCTGACATTTCCTACTCCTTTTTATTCAACCATCTATTCAACAATCGGTAAACACGCCATTCTTAAACGAGCGCAACCCAATGGGATGAATGAAATTGTTTCCTCCGGCTCATCGCTTGAAAGTGGGGAACGCGGCACTTCCTGCACGGTCTGGTTTTCTTCCAGCTTCCATTGCGGAATGCGTTTAGCGGTTGTTTTTATTTCGACCGGGGCAGATTCTACCGTCCAGGGCTGGGCATCGAGCGTCTTTTTCTGACTAACCTGGAATGATTTTCCTAAATCCTGATCCGGCTTGACAAGCCCGTAATTCCAGGGCGATTTCGGAAACACTTCCCATTCCGGCCACTCTTCCGTGCCGCCATATTGCCGCCATTCTTCCGCTATTTTTACCGAATATGAAAGTGGCCCGTGATTTACCGATACCGAGCCAGTGCGCGGCCATTCAGAGAGTGAGATTTCCATCGCCATTTCAATGGTGATGATATCGCCATCGGACCATTCCCGCTCAATACGCAAATAAGATTGCGGTTGAGTGCCAATATCTAAAGCGCTGTTATTCAGGGTAACCCGAAAATCCCGGCACCATGCCGGAATCCGCAGGTAAAGTGGGAACACTGTCTTTTGCCGGCAATTTATGGAAAGTTGAACGTTGCCCTCAAATGGGTAATCCGTTTCTTCAACAATTTGAACCTGCTGCCCCTCTCCCACTTTAGCGGTTACTTCAGACGCCGCATACATCCAGACGGCCAGACCGTTATCTGCGGTGCCTTGCCAGAGATTTTGCACATACCAGGGCCAACCCATCGCCACATTATGCTGGCAGCAGCGATAAATATGCGGAGAATAGCAAATTTGCTTGCCCTTGTTAAAATAATCATGATTTTCCGTGGCATCCAATTGCGGTTGGTTGGAGGCCGTCAGATAATGTAATGCTTTCAGGTCCGGAGTCTGCGATGGCGGAAAGTGGTTAAGCATGACATCTTCACAGCGATCAGCATATAGCGGTGATCCGCTGATGCGCCCGAGCAGATAAAAGCTCTTGGCAAATTCAGTCATGCCACAGGTTTCGAAACCCTGGCGGGGATCGGTTTTCCCGGGACGGATTTGCTCGTCAGCGGCAAAGATACCCCGTGGCTGCTGCCCCCAGGTGCTCATGTGTTGCGCATACCAATATTCCGATTGGGCGATTTGCTTTTCCAAATCAATTTGCTGCCCATATAGCCCGAAATATGAAAATCGCTGGGTAAAATGAACGATATGTTTATCAAGCCACTCATTCACCGGCGGCATGATGCTTTGATAAAAGCGAGTGCTTAATTTCAGCAGTTCGGGATCTTGATTCTGATTATACAGCCAGTAAATATGCGGCAGCATATCCCCGGCGCGAGAAATTTGAATTTCCGGATGCCAGTCATTGAAATCCTCGCGAAATACCGCTGACTGCTGAAAGTCGATACGAGGCATAAAGCGATTGACAGGCAAATCCTGGCAAAATTTGAAGAAGTTCTTCAGCAGCGCAGGAACGCGTTCATCACCGGTAAATTCGTGGTGCTGGATCAGCGCATCGATCATGACCATGTGTCCCCACAGGTCGCAGATATTTTTTCCGCTCTTGCTGTGGATATGTTTATGATGCTGCGAGCCAAAATAGCCATCATCCTCCTGACTGGAAATGACTGCTTCAATCCAGCGGTTTGCTTCATTCAAAGAGCGTTGATCCCCGGTCAGAGCGGCCAGCGGGTAAAACCCGCGCAGCCAATACGGCTGTTCTTCCCATCCCTGGCTTTCTCCGTCCAACCAGCCATTATCCGGTCCTAAGAAGCCGCTCAACTCTGTCAATCGCCCAACCATGCCATCGACCATCAAATCAAGTTGATGCTTTAGCCAGCCGCGTGGTTTCACACTGCCAAGCGGCAGCTTCACCAGTGGATTTGGCGACAGCGGGGGTTGATTCGTCGGATAAACTAAATTCGATTGGTTTTGGCCGGGATATGCGACTGTTGATATTTTCATACCTATTTCCAAATTTATTCTTATTCTTTCTCTTTTTGAATAAAGATATTCGAAATGACTGCTTTCTTTCGCCTCCTTAATTCCAAAATTTCCTCCCATGGCCGCACCTGGCATCTGGCTGCCCATTTGAAATACGCTTCGGAAAGCGCTTTGACGATTGCAGGATGTTTTTGAGAAAGGTCATTCAACTCGGTGCGATCTTTATCCATATCATACAATTCCCAATCGCCGGGATATTTGGTGACCAGCTTCCATTTGCCTTTGCGCACTGCGCGATTACCTTCATGCTCCCAAAACAGCATCTTTCTTTTGAAGGGTTCTTTTTCGAAAATCGGCGCCATACTAAAACCTTCACAGGGTGAGATTCTCCGTTCTTGATAAGTTTCGGGATATTCCGTGCCGGCAACATCCAAACAGGTTGCCATGATATCTGGAAGCTGCGCCGGTTGATGCCGTAATTCTCCAGCCGCTCTAATTTGCGCCGGCCAGTGCGCAATCAACGGTGTTGCGATACCGCCTTCATGCACCCAATGTTTGTATTCCCGAAACGGCGTGTTGCTCAAATTCGCCCAGGGAACACCGTAACTTTGATAGGTTTCTTCTCCGCCGGGCATAATTTGAGGATCATTGTCAAATTGTACCGGCCGCCCATCGCGGGCTTTTTCCCAGGCGACATGGCCAATCAGCCAGTTTGCCCATTTCTCATTAATCTCTTCCGCGCAGCCGCCGTTATCGGAGAGAAAAAGGATCAGGGTATTTTCCATCTGCCTGGTGTCTTCCAGCGCCTGTAAAATTCGCCCGATGCCCTGGTCCATCCGGTCGATTTGCGCGGCATATACTTCCATGCGCCGGGTTTGCCATTCCTTAGAATCTGCATCTTCCCAGGGCGGCTGTGAGGGGTCGCGATCCGTCAATTTCCAGTTGGGATGAATAATGCCCATCTTTACCATTCGTGCCAAACGTTCCTCGCGGAGTTGGTCCCAACCGGCGTCAAATCGCCCTTTGTAACGGGCAATATCTTCCGGATGGGCATGTAGCGGCCAATGCGGTGCTGTGTATGCAACGTAGGAAAAAAACGGCTGTCCGGGATTCGATTCGGCATGTTGGCGAATATTTTTAACGGCATCCTCACTGATTGCGTCGGTAAAAAAATACTCGCCAGGCGGGGTTTCGATGCGTTCGTTGCCACTTGTCAAGGTGGAGGGATTATAATAATTTGAAGCGCCGATAATGATGCCGTAAAAACTATCAAACCCCCGTTGCAGCGGCCAGTTGTGCTTCGGGCCATCCAGGTGACGCGTGACGTGCCATTTGCCGGACATGTAGGTGGTATATCCGCCGGATTTCAACGCTTCGGCAATCGTAACGCAATTGTCTCCCAAGTCGCCGAGATAACCATCGATGCCGTCATCATCCATCATGTGCCCGACATCCACCTGGTGAGGATGCAGCCCGGTTAGCAGCGACGCCCGCGAGGGACAGCAGCGGGCGGTGTTGTAAAATTGCATAAACCGCAACCCATTGGCGGCCAGCCGGTCCAGGTTTGGCGTTTGAACTTCTCCGCCGTAACACCCAAGGTCAGAAAAGCCCATGTCGTCATTTAAGATGAGAATGATATTGGGTTTAGTATGCCTCATTTTTATTGATCTACTAACCATTCAATTTCGATGTATGAAGAAAGGATTCTCTCTGCTTCCCCGGGATTTGTAGCCCTGGCATACATCCAATCTTCTCCGGCGGCGATTTTTAATTTACCGAAATCGAAAAATTCAGCATCTCCAGTAGCGGTATGCCTGGCATCAATTTCATTGAAGACAAATTGCACTTCTGCGCCTTTTTTTAGAGGTTCCCGGAAGAACACTTTTACATGATAGATTCCATCCTGTGCAATCCTGGTCGGGTATTCGCCGGTAAGATGGAATGGTTCCTTATCCTGGTATTGATCTACATAAACGCTGGTAATTTTGACCGGGTTTTCATGCGGCGTACCCACGGTGCTCAATTCCGGATCCGGCCCAAGCTCGCGGATAACTTCCCAGAACCATTCTTCATATTCTTTACGCATTTCTGCAACCCGTTCAGGATGCTCAGAGGCGATATTATGTTGCTCATAAGGGTCATTTTCGATATCGAATAATTCATAATCATACTGGCCGCCAAGAAATTTCCCGATCTTATGAAAACCCCCTTCTGCCTGGGCGAGTTTATATTTTTGCCCCATGACCGTAAACGAGCGGTTCATTTGCGGTACCATCCCCTGATGCCATTGGATAATGATATTTCCCTCTCTTTCCTTCACCTTCTCCTGGAGCATGGGCATCATATCGATGCCGTCAAGATTCAATTCCCTCGGTTTTGGTGTTTCCGCGACGGCGAGGAGTGTCGGCATCATGTCAACATAGCATGTTAGGGCATCCACACGTCTATTGGGAGCAAGTTTACCCGGCCATCGAAAGACACAGGGGGATTTAATGCCGCCCTCATACACATCGGCTTTTTTCCCCCTCAGGAATTGATCCCGTTGGTCATATTTTTTTACATCGGGGTTTTCCCGGCCGTGATCGCTTAAAAAAACAACCAGGGTATTGTCATCGATGCCGAGATCTTTCAGGCCATCAAAAATTCTTCCCATATTGTAATCAATATTTTCAACCATGCCCAGATATATTGCGACCTTTTCATCAATGCCCATTTTTTTGAAGCGGGAAGAATATTCTTCACCCACCGCCAGTGGCACATGGGGCGTATTGGTGGCAAGATATGTAAAGAAAGGTTTGCCGGCTTCGGCGCTTCGCCTTGCGAAATCGAGAGCTAAATCGGTATAGACATCCATGCAATACCCGGAATATTGGGTATCTTTCCCATTGTGAGACAATACCGGATCAAAATAGTATTCACGTTTGAGGCAACATCCGCCGTGAACAATTGCCTCCTGGAAACCTTTATCCATCGGCCGCATCGGGTAATTGTCGCCAAGATGCCATTTTCCATATATGGCGGTAGCATATCCGGCTGAGGACAACACATCCGCTATGGTTGTTTCGCTCCCCTTAATTCTATCGCCACAGCTTCCGACATTTGTTACACCGGTGCGATAATGATACCGCCCGGTCAACAAACCGGCGCGGGTTGGAGAACATACCGGTGCAACATAAAAACGATTCATTGCCACACCTTCTTCGGCCATTTTATCCAAATGCGGTGTATTGACAAGTGTGCTGCCGTTATAGCCCACATCTTCGTATCCAAGATCATCTGTAATGACTAAAATGATATTGGGTTTTGAACTCATGATTTAGTGCTCCGTTTTGTGAAACAAGGCCGCTGCCGGAATAATTTGCCGGTTTAACTCCGGGCCTTCATAGAATATCTGTAAGTGTTTGCGGCCATAATCCTGGAAAAACTCAACTTTTATGGGATGCAAGCCGGCTTTCAGCGCAATGGAACCGTATTTGTCAAGCGGATCGAAATGAGTGCGCCAGATGTTAAGATCGACGACCAGCGAATCGCCGATATAAATACGGCTGCCATCGTTTGAACGGGTATGAAAGGTGTAGATGCCGTCCCGGGGAATTTGCACGTATCCGCTGAATATCGCGCCGAATTCTTCATCCTTCGGACTGACGGAAATTTCGAATTGCGGCGCGGTGCCGGTTTCGAATGATTGTAATGCATCAAAATCCGGCAGCGCCTGCCACTGTCCTT
>CAXHHS010000046.1:0-16135 GCA_964015645.1 uncultured bacterium | reverse complement strand
GATGCAATGGAGTCTCGTGGGCTCGGAGATGTGTATAAGAGACAGGGATGAAATTATCTTTCCGGAAGACATTACCGAGACTGTCGACTCGGAAGGAAACCCGCTAACTGTCCCGGCAGAAGAAAGGAGCTTTACACTTCGAAAATATTTGCGGCACGCCTACAAAACTCGCTTAGTGGATGAAATTACAGATTCTGATAATAACGACGTCATCCCGGTATGCGACCCGGATGTTTTTACCACTATCGAAGATCTTATCGAAGATGAACGTGTCCATAATCCCAACGACAATTCTTTCGAAGCATCCGTTCGGGGCGCAATTGAGCAATTTCGCGGATCGCCTTTCTTTAAAAAAGATGAGACGATTGAATATGAAAAAGTGCTGGAAACCGCCTTTGATGATACTACCACAATTTATAGCGTGGATGGCAATGTGCCTGCAGATGAAAACAGCGACGTCTTTCAGGAAATGCAAGTAAATGAGCAGGCCGACCAGCTAAGAGGAATGATTATTCACGATATTGTTGCCGATTTACAAGATTATGTGAAAGCTGTTAATGATGGCAACCCATCGGAAATTCCGGAACGTTCAACCGCTTTTCAAATGGGGCTGGTGTTTCGGGTAAAAGGTGTAGAAGAACCCGGTAGCAATGAAACAACGTTTCCGAAATGGTTAGAAGGCGTGCCTGCCTCGGATGATGACGATGAATTTCCTAAAATATCCCAACGGCCGGACCCGGCAACGTCGCTTCCTTCGAGTATTAGACGGCAAGTTTCCACCTTCAACATTCCCGACACTAATTTCGAAAATTTTCCGCCCCAGTTCGAGCGCGTTGTACAATACGCCAGCGCCGATATGATTGGCATTGGCTGGGATTTGGAGTGGGAAAATCCACCGTTAAATTGTACCAGATGCCAGCAGGAACCGGAACATCACCTCATGAATTATGAAGTTCGCCGCCGCCCCCTGGATGGCAGCGAGCCGGAAGTGGTATACTCCGTTAAAAGTGCCGAAGGGCTTCATCTAAATGCTTCCAGCACCAGTTTTATCCTAACCGCAACATCTTTGGACAACCTGAGAGCGGAAGGGCTACCGGATGAGGCCGTAACGGGGCTTGCAGCTTTGCAAGACCAGGTATTTGGCAATAAGGAATTATTTTTAGAAGCCGTTAGATCGACGATTGGCGATGAACTAACGGATCAGTTTAAATCGGAGTTTTTGAGAAACGCCGCTCCGAAAGATGAAAATGGCAACCCGGTCTTTGACGACAGTATTATTCAGCGGCTTAAACCACGTTTTCAAATCGTGGACCATTTTGTGCAGGAAACGCTGGATGATAAAGCGGCGCTGCCGGTAGCTGGCCGCAGTTATTTGTACACCATTACGCCCGTCGATTTTTCCGGAAACCTGGGGCGGCCGCTAACGATTGTGGCCACGCGGTTTCCGGAAGAACCGCCACAAGTGCCGGTGGATTCCGAACTGATTGTAAAATATAGGCTTAATAAATCTATACTGTTGCCGGAAAACGCCACAGTACCAACCGTTCCGGAGTTGATTACAAACGACGATATAAACCAAATAGGCGCGGAAGTAACCTGGACCGAACCGATTGCTCCTAAAGAAGGGCCGGTTGTGCCGATTGCGACCTATCAACTGGTTTTCCGTAAAGATGCCACGCTGCCGGTCGGCAGTTACGGTTTGGATGGCGCTACCCAGGGCCCGGTCAGCAAACAATTGCCGACCTCAAATGCGCGCCCGCTGCCAGTGGATATAAAAGTTGAGATTGAACCGGCCGGGCCGCCGGAGAATCGCAAAGCGCAATTAACACTCGCAACGCTAATCGATGCCGGTGTTTTTCCGCCGGGCGAAACGCCAACATGGCAGCCGGAGGCATGGATGGTATTTCTGCAAACCATTTCAGCTAATGAAGTGCCATCCGCATTGGTGCCGGTACAAATACAAATTCGCATAGAAAGCACTGCCAGTACCGATGATTCCCCGGAACGGGAAGAGCGGCGACCGGCGCAATTGGAATGGATACCGAAACCGATAGATTTTCCCTTGCTCTCACCGGAAGATCAACGCGCAATTACCGGCATTGCCCATTTTCCCATGCCGAATGAAGAAGTGGAAGTAGCGCCGTACATTTTCGATGGTAATCTGAATAAGACCAAGTTTAGAGAGCACCCTGCCGGAATTCGCAATATTCGCTTCCGCTGGAACCAGGGCCCTGGCAATCAACCGGATTACCCCCTAAATTTAAACGCCGGGTTTCAAATTCTGGAATTGGATATCGACGCTCACACCGATCAAACGTTTGAAGACAAAGATGAATTGGCCAAGGTCATCCGCGAAATTCAGGAAGTGCAAATGCTCCCGGCGGATAGCCTTCTTTTTGTCCCCGGCGATACGTTAACAACCAGCCAATGGGAAGCATGGTATCCCACGGCTATAGAGCGGATTGCTCTACCGGAACAACGCGGCGTGGAGGGGTCGGAAATTCCGCAAAAGCCCTGGTATTCCTGGCAGGAGTCATATCTTGTGTGGCCGGACTGGCCCGGTTTTACGGATGAATTTACAGCTGTTTTGGGTGAAGAGAAAAACGTAATACCGCCGCCGCGCCCGGAACCGATTCATCCTTGTTTGCAAAAAATTGTCGACATACTGTCAGAAATCTATATCGTTGATCTCCAAATTACACCGCCAATTCAAGAACAAGAACGAGCCGATTTTTTGAAAGCGACCGATCCTAAACCGGATCCCTATGGCTGGGCCATATTGCAGCATTTTGGCCTATCGATCACTTTGTCGTTAAGAGATAAAACAGACGGGGAAGTCGTTGCCGGAAATGCACTTTTAGAGGCAATCCATATTGCCATTACCAAAGCGACCGATCCAGATGAAGAAGATACAAGATGCGCGAATATTGATATAAAGAGATTTTTATATGTAGAATTACTCTTTCAACCGGGCCACAGCGTTAATCTGGAAGAGGCAGGGGTTGATTCCCAAAATATGTTGGGTATTATTCAAATAAGTTTACGCCCTGCCATACGCCAATTTTTTCAATACCATAAAACCACTATTAGCGGCCCGCCAAATTCGAGAATCAATGTAACATTTGAAAATCTGCCAACAGACCGGAAATATACACTCATTAACCAGGCAGATACTCCTGTTCGGGAGTTTGAATTAGAATCTACAGCGGAAGACAAGCCCATCAAGTTTTTGGTGACGCTCCCCTTAAACGGGCAGACAACATTATTAATCCGGCATGACGACTCGCTTCCAGCGATTAACCTGGCGCTACCCGATGATTCCGATCTTTCACTATCGGATTTTAATCTCGAAGGCCCTGCTTCTTTTGCACCGACAGATGAATTATCAACATATTTTCAAGCGCCGGTTGATCGTTTTGCCAGGGAGTTTAGCGGTATCGGTAGGGTTCTGGATATGTGTATCCAATGGATAAGACTTAAATTTTATATCGAATCTCTAAATAGCAATTTAGACGATCCGCCGCCGGAAAAAACCATTTTCATTCCAACGACAGAAGAAGAAATTAAATCGATTCTGCCCGAAATGCTAGCCTGGGCAGTACGCTTTTTTGATGCCGGTGGTGTTGTCGAAATTGATGGCGATAACAAAGGAATAACTGCCCCCGGCCCCTGGATAGCGACAGCATATCCGCGTTCCGGAAAGCCGGCTTATGCCACGCCCGATGAAAGTGGCCGCTTAACTTACGACCATCTCCAGGAAGACAAATGGGCGCACAATTACCGGTATTATATTCGCCCCTTTGGCCGGTATGACTTGCTTTGGCAAAGTTTACGGCAATCACCGGCGTTGTTCCCGGATGAAGCCGAGCCGATTCACCTCCTTCCCCTGGCAACACCGGATCCGCAATCCGGTGCGCTGGATGTTGTTCTGGATCGCACGCACCCGGTATCGATGCCGGTGGTGCTTAACACCGGCCGTTTGGATGAGGCCAGCACTCCTGCCAAACCGGCGTCCCCCGGGAAAACCTGGGAAGTGATGATTGCGCAACATCCGGAGCAAGCCTTAATCGAGCGGAATCAAACGTTGTTCCGCCAGCTTTCTTACCGCGGGATCGCATTTACGCTGCTGCGGCGATTTGCTTTTTCCGAGTGGGTTGAGAGGTTGGAAAACAACGTCAAGATTTTCCGGGATGGAGAGTATAAAATCGATCTCCGGTTTATCGAGAATCAATTTCAATCGCCGCCATCTGCTTACCCTGCGCAGCCCGATCATCTGGATTTGGAAAATCTTGCGGCTGACGAACTCAGAAGCATCGACATTCCCCGGCGAATTGGCACTTTTCAGCAAGGCGCAATGATTTTGCAATGGGAATCCGTTCCTTATTTTTATGAGCATCGCCTGTTGTTAGTGGCGCAAACGGCGACAACGGTTTCTCCCATCAATGAAATTAACCAGAAAGATTTTGAATACCGCTCTCCGAACCCGGAAGCGGAACAATTCGGTATTGAGCAAGCGGATTGGAAACCGTTCCCGCCATTTGTCGCGGAAGGCGATACTCGCATAACCAGGGTTCGGCTTCGCGAGGTGGAGATACCGTTAAAACGATTTTGGGATTGTCTAACGAGTGATACCCAAAATCGCTGGCCCTTTGAAGAACCGGATGGCAAAGAAAATACTGCTCCGGCGGAGAGAAAACTCGCTTCTTTACCCGATCCGGACGTGGTTTACCAAATTGTCGAGATATTTAGCGGCAATATAGAAGTTCAGACAGAATATCTCTTCGATGCGAATGAAGAAGTTCTAAGGTATATTCACCGGCAGTTAGGCCCGCATTTTATCGGAAACCTGTTAGAAGTTCTTCCGCCGGAAGACGGTTTACCGCATTCCGATTTTAAGCTGAGAACGACGTTACTCCAGATTACGGAAACTGTTTTAAATAATACATTTACGCTTCCGGGTAATATAGATGATACGTTAAAACTTGCTTCGGAAAACCAGTTGTTATCCATTGCCGGAGTATTCACTCGCAGTCAATTGGATTTACTGCTCGGCCCTGGTCAGCTGAATTCGGTTGATGGTTTTATCAGCCGCTCAGTATCGGCTTCACCATCGCTGGAAACGCTTTCCGAGGAAATGCAGCCGCGAGTAAAATATCCCGAACTCCCCGCCGGCAACGATGTTCCTGACATTCTGCAAAATCAACTGGAGATTGATACAATTGGAATTACCTGGAAAGGCCCGATGACTGCTGGCCAGGAGAGCGCCTTAAGAACGTATCATGACACAGCGGTTTTTGTTAATGCTGTAAATGGCTTGTTAAATAAAATTGCTGCAATCGTTTTTACGGCACCATACAACGCCCCCCCGGCAAGGTTACGTCCCGATAACCCTGGCTTGTCAGAGCGTATGATTATCAAAATTGTTTTTCCGCCAGCGACAAACGCCGGCTGGACCCTGGAATGGATCGGGCCGATTACGACGACGGAAGAGGAATTTTTACAGGATGTCGACGCCGATGCTCCCTTTAACACCGCTATCGATAATTTGATCGCTGGTATTAAAGATGTTACATTTACCTCGGCAAACCCAATTCCCGCCGGGCCGGTTACGGACGACGCCGGTGTTTCTAATTTTACGATTAGGGTTAACCCGAATTTTACCCGAACGTTGGAATGGCGCAATCCCAATCCGAACCAGGAAGACGCCATTCGCAGCCTGGATGAGAATTGGAATGACCCGGATAACCAGGATAAGATCGATACTCATTTTCAAAACGGCGTTACCGAGCTGGTAAATCAGCTAAACGAGCATTATCTAAATCATTCGCCTTTTACCACGCCAGACCCAATTGCCTCGGGACCGGTTACGGAATCAACGCTTCCCAATTTTTTCATAAAGGTTGATACAAATAATAACGATAGACGAACGCTTATTTGGAGCAACCCGCACCCCGATCAAATTGAGGCAATTCGCAGCCTCGATCTCAACCGGGGAACGGATCAGGAAGATGCCGCTTTTCAAAACGGCGTTACTGCTGTCGTAGATGCGTTTAATGCCCATTTTCAAACTCACATATTTTCTTCTCCCAACCCGATTGCTGCCGGACCTGTTACAGACGCCTCTGCGATTTCTAACTTTACAATTACGGTTGATACGGACAATGATGATGAACGAACGCTAACCTGGAGCAGCCCGCACCCGAACCAGGTAGAAGCGATTCGTAACCTGGATCCGAACCGGGGAACGGAAGATGAAGATACGGCATTCCAAAACGGCGTTACCGTATTGGTAAATATTCTGCTTGCCCATTACCAGGATCATTCGACGTTTGTCAGCGTTGTAGCAGGCGATTTTGTCTTTCCGCGTATCAATATCGACAAGCTAAAAAACCGTATCAATTACAATAATCTTGAAAATCTGGTGGTTGATTTCGAAGCAAATCAACTTCGCTGGACCGGTGCAAATAATATTGATCAACCGCCGCAGCATATTATCGACCGCGTATCAGCCTGTTTAGTGGAAGGCGATCCGTTTATTCCTGCTTTTGCGGAATTATTTTCTCAAATTCCGCTGGCAACATTTAGCCAGCCATTTGCGCTGCCACGCGTACTCGCGATTAACGGTGTGCTGTTAGAAACGCAGCGGCAGGAACTTTTTTCCATTTTTACCGATCCCGCCGACCAGGCACTCATCGAGGAAATTGCCAAAGATTTGCAAGATCAAGCGACACTGCAAGAAATTTTCCGGGATTGGTTCAGCCGGGAAGGTATTTCCGAACGCATTGCTTCTTCAGTCGCCAATGTCGATTTCCCGGATCCAACGGATTGCGGGCTGGTTTGGCATGGTCCGATAACGGATGCGGAAAAAGACGCAATACGCGTTTTAAACGGCGATATCCCTTTTACAAACGCACTCGAAAGGCTCATTGCCAAAGCCGAGGCCATAAGCGATGCGACGGTTTTTTCATTCGAGTCCGCGCCATTGGGGCTTGATCAGGAACCGCAATCTCTCAAAAGTAAATTTTCATTAGAGAAGGACGCCGATGGGTTAAATTACACTCGCTTTATCTGGAACGGCTTGTTGCTCGATGAGGATGAAACCGCGCTGAGAACCTGGGCGCAGCTTCGGGAACTACAACTCATTGTCGAAGCGCTTCTGGAAAACCTGAACAACCGGGAAATCATCAAAACGCTGCCGGTCGAAATTCCCGCGGAAATTGCAGCTAAATTCGCCATCGGAAACGGGGAAATTTCCTGGATCGGTGCGCCCCCAACAACTGTCGAAGCCGCTGTCTTACAAAACATCATTGACGACACCTCCCGGGATCAAACATTTCGGGATGCAGTGGCGAATTTAAAGACCAGGGCCGGGTCGGAGTGTGTGGTTGTAAAAGAAGTTGGTGATTATAAAAATCGCCCGACCCAGGATAACGTTCCGGAAATCTTGAAATCGCAGCTTCTGATAACGCCGGATCAGGTTAAGTGGACCGGTCGCATTCATAACTCAGCGCAATTGGCAGCGTTGAGAGGGTTGGCAGGCGATTTACCATTCAACACAGCAATATCTAAAATTATTAGCGAATTGGAAAATACATCGGAAACATTCGATCTTTTTCTACCGGTTCGCCCGAATTCGAAAGACTTAACCGGGGAAATAATCAACAAGTTATTGATTGCCAAAGCGGTAATTCGCTACCATGGTTTGATGACGCTCGGAGAAGGGGAAGACCTGCGAGATGAAGTTGCTTTGCAAACAGACCAGGATGCGATTCGCCGGTTATTCGGCTCTTCTTCCGGCAAAGGGTTGCGTGGCAGAACGTTGAATATTCGCGCCCGCCGCGGCAGTGCCAAACCTACTGATTTTGTTGAAATTACAGCGAAAGAAATTTAAGATGTGAGGAATAGTTTATGCCAAGAATCTTTGCAGATACATTTAACGAAACATCGGTCGCCGCGCATTACCAGCGCAAAGTATTTCGACGCCGCGGCAAGTATTACCTTTTTTGGGCAGATCGAATTTCCTCCGAGAGCAAATTATTTTACCGAGTAGCAGACGCGATTGAAGATTTAGGCGCAGATACAACGATTACCCTGGAAGCAACCGGCAAGGATAATTCCGGCTTTGCCAACGGCCCTAATTATGATGTTCATTACGACCATACGAATGACCGGGTTGGCATTGCCTGGATCAAAAAAGACACCGGTGGCCGGCGGCTGTTTTTTAAGTTTGGCACTTTTAATAGCGACGGCACTCTCGCCTGGTCTGCCGAGACTGATGTCGATGGAAACCTGTATCGGGAATTTGATCATCCGGCGCTGGGGCGAGCCGCCAGCGGGAAATGGGGTGTTTTAGCCACCCGCAAAGTAACCGGCGAGCCGCGCGAGCTTGCTTTTTATACCTGTGATTCCGGCACCCCGGAAAGCGCAGCGAATTGGACAAACCGGGGCAACATTCATCCCGGAACCGTTTCCGGATCGGCTGAATATCATCGAATTTGCCAAATCGGAACCACCGGTGACGGATTACTGCTGATTTATAAAACCGGCGAAGTGCTCTCCTCAAAAAGATGGGACGGCGCTGTTATTAACGATCAAATTCAACTCGCTGGTTCCCAGGTAGAAACCAACGAAATTTCCAGCCCGGTGGTAGACTCCCAGGGAAGTGTCCATATTACCTATCTTGATGCGATGGAGGTTCATCCGTTCAACCACGCAACTTATGATGCCTTAAATGACACCTGGTCTAAGGAAAACATCGTCAACGAAGCTGGTGATTTTGCCCGAGCGCCGGCATTACACATTGATGGCAGCGATCATTTGCATACTTTCCACCGGAAGCATACGGAAACAATCGATAGCATCTGCTACTTCAAGCGCACCAGGGATGGCTGGCAAGATGAAACGCCAACCCTGGAAGGCGATCTGGCGGCGGAATATGCCAATATTGGCGACACGCCAACCGTTTCGTTTTTTAATCCATTAGAAGTCATCATTACCTGGGCCAACGAAGCCGAAACCGGGGCGGAAGTATGGATAGACACCATCTCCATTCCGATCCCCAATTTGCAGGATATTACTATCAAAGCGCCCTTTTGGGAAGCAACCGGCGATGTGGTGTTTACCGAAACCGATCTCACCTTAGATGGTCAGCCGCAAAATCACTGGGCATTCCGCAGCCTGTTTGTTGAAAACACGCCATCTATCGATGACCTGTTGCTGCCCGGTACGATAATGGCACTGGTTTCGGTAAAAAATATTCGGATTTTTCCCAATGGAAAAGATGCTCAACCGGTTTACGACTGGAATCAACCAGTGGAGAATCCCATACCGTCCTTTCAACCATCCGCCAGTGAAATTAAGGCATTGCTGCAATCGGGAGATTTAACCCCATTTCTACTCCATGCCGAACCGGGTGCGTGGGCCGGAGGCGGTGTGGTTCCACCCGATTTTACCTGCTTGATGGGAGAAGTTAAGTTGGATAAATCCGGCTGGCAAAATGGATCGCGGGAGAACCTCTTCAACGCCCTGGATTTAAAGCCCGATGATACGCTCGATTTAACCGTCAGAAAAGGACCGGAACGGCTGTTAGGAGAAATTACCGCTCACGCCAGCGGAATTTCCATCTATGGCCGGGCATTTCTCCCCTGGGAAGGCGAGGATGAACCAGGCGGTGAAAATCATCGGATCGCAGCGCCCTTTCAATTAGCCCGCATTATTCCCGACCCAAAGGATGAAAGCGATGATCAGCAGAAACCCGGCTTTCGATTGACGATTGAGCGCAATCGTTTAATGGGTAGCGAAAGGGAAAATTTAACGGCTGCCTGGGGACGGTTAAGCAAATTTTTGAACCCCCGGAATCCCTTAAACCAATTGGCAACATCACCGGCTACCACCAATTGGATAACGTTAGAGATTTCCGATCCGTTTAGCGTACCGCGGTTGTTTTGGAGAATCCATCCGTGGAATCCCGAAATAAATGAAGCGAACAACCTCTCTTTAAAATTTGAAAAAGGCGAATTCAATCTCTTGATTTCCGATCAGCAAGTGTATAATACCAATCCGCCACCATCTACATTGGCGCGCATTATCCCGGATATTTCCATTGTAGCGGATGAAAATACGGATAATTTTAGAATCGAACTGGAAGCAAACGCAACTGTTCAAACAGACAGCGGTGCAATTACGTATACGGCAAATAAAGTTGGTGAAACCTGGGATGAAAATTTCATTCTGCAAAATTTACCCCTGGCATTCAGTCCCGTAGAAGTTCCCCGCACAGTCAGAAATGATCAAAATCTCCCTGTTCCGCAATGGGCCGCCGGGGAGAACCAGCCGCTTTCCACCCCGGTTTTATGGGGATTTGCTCCGTTGGAAGATGGCTGGGCGCAGCTCCCGATCATTAACCTTACGGAGCAGGTTTATTTAGACAGCCGCGTTGCCAGGGAAGAAGTGCTTTCTCAAGAGCTGCCGTTGCCAATGATCCAGGGCGCGGCATCATTCGGGAATGATACTCCGGAGGTGCTTGAAAAAAACCGTCAGGAACAAGCCTGGAATATCATCTTGACAAATGCGAAATCGCTGCAAAACAGCCATTTTGTTTTGGGACCGGCTGATGACTCATCCGAATTTGAAGTGAAAGCGGTTAACCTGGAATTTGAACATCCAGACGTTACAGTGAATGGCGTTTTTTGGCTAAGCTCCGGCAGGCCGACGGCGCAAGATGCGCTTCCGGATCATGACAATTGGACTGCCGGGCTGCGGCCAATTTCGCTGCAATCGGTAAAACCAAATAATGATCTGTTTCCATCTCCGGTTGAAATTTTCATTACCAATTTAAATTTCTCCGTGAAAAACTTTAATGAAGATGAAGTTGCAAACGGACAGGTGTTTGCCAATTTAAAAACCTGGCAAATCAAATATAAAGCTGTAAATGATACACTCGAACAACTGATAAACGCATCGGTATTACCGGAAGACCTTTTTAGCAAACACCTTCCCCTAATTTGGCGCCGGCACCCCTTGCTGCCAATGATTCAAGCGTTGCCGCTAACGCAGAGCCAGTCTCCGCCGAGCTTTCCGGGCGCCAGCCGCCAATTAATTCCGTTTGAATTAGGTTTGGAAAATACATCACTTTCTATTAGTGGCAAAACCGCAAATATTGCCGTTCCCTCTACGGAATGGACATTTGGTATTACCAGCGAAAATGCTGCGGCAAAATGGCCGGTTTTGCTAAGCCAGGCTGCTCCTTCCGCCGAATGGAAATCCCTGGCGGATTTATCGCTGGTGGCGTTATCCATGCCGGGAATTGTGCTGGATCCCTCTCCCGGAACGAACGCCTCCGGTTTGCCGGATCGCTTGATGCAATTAGCCCTGCAATATCGATTCGATCTTCCTTACATGGATGAACTGAACGCCCTGGCACAATTGCCGGAAGCGAAACCGACCGATCAAATTGTCTCTCCTTTTCCGGATGCCCCGCGTGAAGAACAAGCCGGCCCGCTAAACCGGGAAGATTTTGCAGCGCATTGGAAACAGTTGGCAGAACGCGCCAATCTCGCAAGTGCGGATGCCGTTGCGGCGTTTATTCAGCAGAATGGCGATATTGCTATTCAGCATTTGATAGAACCGTTTTTATGGATGATAGCGCCTCCCGAACTACAGCTTGATAATTATCCCGGCAATCTGCATATCGAAAATAAAGCCACTCCCTCGGCCCCGCTTGATTTGGAAGCGGAGAGTGGATTAAAAGGCATTTCCGGGGATTACGTTAGCGAAAGCGATGGTGAAATTCGCCGCCTGGATGATGGCGAATCATCCTCGCATCCCATTTTCGAAGTTGACGCCGGTTCGATGGCGGCGCAAGGCAGCGATAATGGTACTTTTCGAGATCAGCGCGGTTTGCTGAGATCGGCAACCACCGCAATCTCCGATTTTATCAAAACGCCGGTGGAGATCGATGGCGAAGATACACCGTACGAGTTGACTTCTGCTACAAAACCGCTCGATCTCGTTGTAACCCTGGGTGATAATAACAATTCTCCGGATAAAACCTGGCAATTCTGGTTTCGGGATTTACCGGTGAGCGGCGATATTTTCAATCGCGACTCGGTTATTTCCGATAAAGCGGATGACATTAATGATCCCGAAGCGCTGTCCAGCAAACGAAATTACATCAATGGGTACGAGTGGCGTTTGGCGGATGAAACCGCTGGCGCACCGGGGGATGAAACGCCAAAATCCTTCATGAATCTTTACAACCTGCATTTTTATCCGCTTACGCTGGAAAATGTGGTTTTCAAAACGGTGGATGTCGGGGGCATTCCAACGTATCAAATTCAACAAGTCGATATTATCGGGCGATTGCAGCTTCCATTCAAAGGTAGCATCGAATTAGAAGATTTTAGCAACGCCGTTCAGGTAACATTTTCCCGCGACGCGGACAATGCACCGCTATTGTTCTCCGGTATAAGCAAAATTTCGGAAATTGTCGAATGGCCGCTGGCATTAAAAGGTGGAGAAACCACCAGCGCACCCCATCTTATTTTGGACGAGATTTTTTTAAAAGACGATCGCTCCGCGATTGAGTTACCACCTCCCGTGGTGAAGTTTTTTCTGTTTAATGAGGAATGGAGTATCACTCTCGAAAATTCAGTCATCATTTCCCCAAATAAAACGAACCCTATAATTGAACCACTCGACTTTGGAAGATTTCCTCCTACTGCCGTCATAGCTCCCAAAATGTTGGATTTATTCATTGATCTTGAATCAGGCGATTTTCAACATACATCATCTCTTTTATTGGGAATTCAATTGGGTAAAAAGCCTCGCCCTCCGCTGGGGGCAAATGTGCGATTTGATTTAGTGAGTTCCGCTACCGGAGATAACAGCGGCTCAATTCAATTGGAAGAAATAATACTCTTCAATGATTTATTTGTAGTTGCAGGAGGATTTCAAGACCCCGAAGCAGAAGCTCTTTTTACCGATCGCGCGCTTCAACTCCGCTGGAAATCATATCAAATTGTTTCAAATAAAAATTTTCAATTGCTTCCGGGAATCCATATTCATGATGCATTTACATCCGGAGATACTCAAAGCGATGCGCCCGGTTTTGCAACGCTAACATTTGATGTTGTTGGGAAGGAAGATGGTATTCCCGAATTTACACTGTTAACATCGTTTGTAGAAATTCTTATTACCTGCCAGTGGGGTAACTTTTTACAAACTGCCTTTACCACAGATTCCGATGACCGCTCGCAAATTTACGGTTCCTCTGCCGGTCAAATTACAGTAGGTTAGACGACACGATGGGCAGGCAGCGATTGGGAAGAAGAGTTTTTGCTAAATGGCTTATTAGAAATCAAAAACCTGGTCTCCTGGCCTGCGGGTATGATTCATGAAACAGCGGATGATAAAGAGACGCTTCAACTCCCGCCTTCCCGTCAAGCAGCCGGTCTCGATCCGCCGCCGCTCTCGCATTTACGCCATACAATACGAATTTTGTTAAACCAGCATAAAATTCCACCCGGTTTATTAGTGCGGCCAAGTAATAGGGAATTATTGTTTAACTTAGCTCCCGATACCTCCTGGCAATTCCTTGCTGTTACCGAACACCAGTTTACGAATGTAGAACCGGATCAAACTGTAGAGAACGCCAATTTTAAAATTTTTGCTGATTCCCGCTGGACAACATTGCAAGAAGTGCGTATAATGCGTCCCGGCACCTTCAAAACCTTTTTGGAAACCCATCGGGAAAACAATACGATTGCGCCATTACACGGTCTTGATAAAATTGGCATCGTCAACTACGGTTACCTCGGTGCCAATATGCGCGATGCACTAATTTCCGAAATCGATAAAATATCAGTGTCCTCGCAAGTTCAGGCAGAGGTTTTGTTGGTTGAGTCCAGCGCGCCGCATTGGGTTCGGCAAACGCCGCTTACCGAACTTACTCCAACAACCTTACAATTTTTGCCCAATGGAAACCAAATGGGCGTTTTAAGCAGCCTGCAAGACTATCTTCCCAAATCGCTCCCGGCAGATGAAGATTCGAATATAAACCAATGGCTGTTGATGATTTTACCATTTCTCGGTCGCCTTCAAAACCGGATCGATGATGATATCGATAATACCGCTTCTATTGATGATACGGTTAGTATTTTCAAAGTAGATCCGGTTTTTCGAATTCACCGCAATCGAACCAGCGGCGCGTTATCTGCCATTTCACTCGCATTTGCAAATCGCGGCGACGATTCCCCAGTAGATATCACCGTTGCCGGATTTGAAACTGCCATTAACCGAAGTTGGCCTCGGTTAGATCCTGCTTCTTTAGAGGAAAATTTTTTCCGGTTGCAGAATCCTTTGAAGGAACCACAAGATGATATTTTACAGAGTGTTACGGCTACATTACCGGATACTCCGGCAAAACTGAGCCGCAACACCGCCCTGCGCCGCGCGTTTGATGCATTCCGTCAATTTTATCCGCCGGAAACCCCGAATGAATTTGAACCACTGGCTGAAGTAACTTCTATGGTTCCGGTTTGGCGAGAAGACAGCCTGTTGCAAATGCAAGGCATTAGTAGTATTTCAACTGAAAATGATCCCCTATACGCCTGGCATTTAACCGGTTTGCAAATGATTAGCAGCCAATTATCAATAATAGATAGTGAGAATAAAACGCTGCTCCATCCGGCGGTTACCATTATTCCTGCGAAAGCCAAAAATACCGTACCGGAAAATGGCTTGCTGCTTAGTTTTACGGTTAGCCCATATTTAGGCCTGTCATTTAAACCTACGGCAACATCACTTAAATTGATTTTGGCCTCGGCAGAGCTGCTCTGCCTGGATCGCTCTACCGGTAAATTGCGCCCAATCGCAAGCCGCTTACTGGAACCTCCACCCTCTTCGGAAAATGGTGGTTCAGAAGCTGATAGCGATGAAGAGCAAATTGTTCAATTAGGGCAGGATTGGGGAAAAAGAACCCACGAGCGCTTTTGTCCCGATTCCCCGGTAGCAATCGTCCGGTATCGTATTATTAATGCCAAACCGGAAGATTCACCGGAAAGTATCGCACAATTAACCACAACTTACGACTTTCGGATTGTCACCGGCCTGGAGCAACAAATCCGGCTCTCTAAACGAATGCTGCATATCCGCTCCCGGGTAAATCAGCTAAGGTTTCGCGATGGAACATGCGGCATATTTAAAATGCCGGACGTCAGTATTCAGAATTTTGAATTAGCGCCACCCCAAATTACCGGTGTGCAGCCGGTTTACTTAACCGAACGCCCTTCTTCCGATGACAATGGCAAATGGCCCTGGGGATTAAGCGCTGTGAGAATGAGCGTTCAATATAGCGAAGGCAAACAAGGTATCGTAGGAAATGCCGGCATCGATACTAACACGCATGGAGCTAACGTTACACTTTGGTGGCAAACGCCGCAATATCTTGCGCAATTTCGTTCTGCTTTGAATTCCGATTTACCAACCGCCGGTCTTCCACCGGTTTTTCGCGCCCGGGCGATTAAAAGTTTGCTTCCGGTGTTGCCCCATCCACCACTTCCTGCAATTAAAGCACAGGAAATAATTGATCAATCTTTGCTTAATAGAAATCGCTGGCAACCCGTTTTGCCTGGCGAAGTTCGCTATTTACTGGTGGGCGACCGGCCCGGTGCATTTTTGGCCGTACGGCAGCAGGTTTTAAAACAAAGCGGCCTGGATTTAAATATAAACGAAAATACCAACGGCAACATCATGGTATCCGGCAGTGTTCCTGTGCAGCATCGTGTGCCGCGGCCAGTGCCCTTACCGGAGAATAAAAATCGAGAAAAAGCGCTGCAAACCTGGGCCAGCCATTTCGAACCCAATCAAAATATTCTGGTGACAACATCCCCGGCAGATGAGGCATTTTTTGCAGATTGCGCCGGAAAAGAGGCTCGTCGATTGCGAATGAAAATGATACATCCGCCAAACGGCGCAATAAGCGGTGCATGGGACGGAGCGCTAACATTTGAAATTTTTTCCGGTACTGAAAACGTTGAGGAGTGGGAAATAAAATTGGCTATCATTGACGAGGACATTATTTTCGAATATCAGGATTCAGCGGCTTCGGAACAGGGAAGTGGCCTTTCTACATTTA